>CABQMC010000185.1 GCA_902465115.1 uncultured Collinsella sp. | reverse complement strand
CGGGCTTCAGCGTCCTCCTCGGTGACGCCCAAGGCCACAGCGAACTCCTCGATGGAGCGGCGCTTGGCTTCCTTGAGTACTCGCATGTAGTAGGAGCTGGGCTTTTTATCAGCTTCCTCGGCCTGGCGAATGCGGTGCATCATGGTCTTTGCCACGCGGACCGTCTCGGGCGCGCCCAGCTTGAGCTGCTGCTTAAAGTGTGTCTCCTCAAGCGAGCTGTTGCGCTCGGTAAAGGTGTCGCACTCAAGCTCGTCATAGTGGCTCAGCAGGTGCTCGGCATCTTGCTGCGAGATGGCGGCGTGCAAACGGTCGGCCTGCGCCACGGGGTACATGAGGATCGTCTGCGCATGTCCCTGCTTGGTCTCGAGCAGTAGCATGGGCTGCGGTGTGTCGTCCCTAAAACCGACGACGGTGCAGACTCCCTGACCCGGATGAATGACGTGTTGACCGATTGAGAACATGCTACCTCCAACTTATACGAATTTACGTATGTCTAGAATAACACGCTGACGTGCGCAAACCCTTACTTTATGCAGGAAAAGCACACAACTCCGATAGGTAAGAGTATTCGATAACAGGCGCAGCTCATTCACACCTTTATGCATTTTCAACGCCTGCATAATCTGCAGGCAGACTGGCATCTTTGAGTGACTCCATACAAGCTGTAGTCAATTTTGTGCATATGCAATATCGATTGGCTTTACCCTGCGACAGTGCCCGTCGCTTGTGATAGAGTGCTACAAACTCTGGCTTTTGCCCCACGAGTGACCAAGAGCTCGGGGGCTTTAACACAAGGAGGATCTATGCCCGAGAAGATTGAAGAGCTGGTACGCGCTGCGCTTGCTGCGGCCCAGGAGGCCGGCGACCTTTCCGCATTTGAACTTGACGATTGCGCTATCGAGCGACCGGCTGACACTTCTCATGGCGAGTGGACCTCTACCATGGCCCTGAAGTCCGCCAAGCTGGCCCATTGCGCCCCGCGCAAGATCGCCGAGGCCATCGTTGCCCATATGCCCGAGGACCCCGCGATCGAGAAGGTCGAGATCGCAGGCCCCGGCTTCATCAACTTCTACCTCTCCGTTGCCGTCAAGAATGCCATCTTTGGCGAGGCTCGCGAGAAGGGCATGGACTTCGCTAAGTCCAACGTCGGTGGTGGCCTGAAGACCCAGGTCGAGTTCGTTTCCGCCAACCCCGTCGGCCCCATGCACATCGGTCACGGCCGCTGGGCCGCGCTGGGCGATTCGCTCTGCCGCGTTATGGACCACGCCGGTTACGACATCCAGCGTGAGTTCTACATCAACGACCACGGCTCTCAGATGAACACCTTCGGCAACTCCATCAGCACGCGCTATATGCAGCTTGCCGACATCATCGCCAAGCAGGGCGTGGATATCGACGAGGCTCACAAGATCTTGATCGCCGACCGCGACGCCTTTGTCGCCGACGAGAACGACGAGCATCCCGAGACCCATCCGTACCAGGACAACTTTGCCGAGACCCTGGGCAAGGACTCCTACGGCGGCGACTACATCATCGACGAAGCTGCCGAGTTCTGGCGCACCGACGGCGACAAGTGGGTCGAGGCCGATCCGCAGGAGCGCATGGAGAGCTTCCGCGAGCGCGGCTACGTGAAGATGGTCGACAACATGCGCGACCTTTGCCATGCCGTTAACTGCGACTTCGATCGTTGGTACTCCGAGCGTTCGCTGTACGTGAAGGACACCGAGGGCGAGACCGCCGGCACCTCTGCCGTCGACCGCGCTTTTGAGAAGCTCGACAAGATGGGCTACCTCTACACCAAGGACGGCGCTCTGTGGTTCCGTTCCACCGATCTGGGCGACGACAAGGACCGCGTGCTGATCAAGTCCGACGGCGAGTACACCTACTTTGCCTCCGACGTCGCCTATCACTGGGATAAGTTCCAGCGCGTCGACCACGTCATCGACATCTGGGGTGCTGACCACCACGGCTACATCGAGCGCGTCCGCTGCGTCTGCGATGCCTTGGGTTACCCCGGCAAGTTTGAGGTTCTGCTGGGCCAGCTCGTCAACCTGCTGCGCAACGGCAAGCCCGTCCGTATGTCCAAGCGTAAGGGCACCATGGTGACCCTGCAGGAGCTCGTCGACGAGGTCGGCTCCGACGCTGCCCGTTACACGCTCATCTCCAAGAGCTCCAACCAGATGGTCGACTTCGATATCGAGGCCGTCAAGAAGCGCGACAACTCCAACCCGGTGTACTACGTGCAGTACGCTCACGCTCGCGTCTGCTCCATCCTGCGCCGTGCCGCTGACGTTACGCCCGAGCAGGCCGACGAGATGGGCATGAAGGCCGTCGCCGCCAAGGCCATCGGTGAGAACGTCGATTACTCGCTGCTGACCGACCCGACCGAGCTCGCCCTTTCGCGTAAGCTCAACGAGCTCACCGACCTCATCGCCAGCTGCGCTCGCGACCGCGCCCCGTTCCGTCTGACGCACTTTGCCGAGGAGCTCGCTGGCGACTTCCACAGCTTCTACGCTGCCTGCCAGGTTCTGCCGAGCGAGGGCCGTCCCGTCGACCCCGAGCTTTCGCGTGCCCGTCTGGCCGCTTGCGATGCCGTCCGCGTGACGCTCGCCCTGGTGCTCACCCTCGTTGGCGTTTCCGCGCCCGAGCAGATGTAATCAGCGAGTCATTTGACCGCGCAGGTTTGGTTTAACTGAGCCTTGAAAGCCCGATCTCCTACGGAGGTCGGGCTTTTTTGCAAACGCCGACGTATTGACGAATTTGGAACTGCTGGAAATACGAAACTATGCGGGTTTACTACGATGAATTGAGATATTCCAACCACGCCGGCTTTTCGCTAAAAAGTGCAAGGCATCTACCTGCGGTTTTAGTTCAACAAGTTTCGGAGTGGTCGCGGTTGAGCGATTCATCGTAGTAAACCGCCATAGTTTTGGCGGAGGCAGTCAGATTTGTGGGTGTTAAACCAAAGAGTGTCCCTTTTGACTAGTCGTTTAAGAACGTCCCCAATGACTAAGTTGCAGGTGGCGGCGGTTGTGTTACACTAACGCTGCGTAATTGACGCAATCATCTCGATACAGATCAATGATGTCCGTCGTCTTGAACGGAACTAGACTGTTTAGCCGCCCTGAAGGTTTATGCAGGGAGCATGTGATCACAGGGCTTGAAAAGAAAGTTGAGCAAACACTGTGTCTGATCAACAGCAAGAAAACGAAATAACTACGACGCAGGCCGCTCCCGCTGCACCGGTTGCGTCGGACCAGGTCGCGGTGCCCGCGCAAGCCTCGGCTCCTGAGACGCCTAAGGCTGCTTCGACGCCTATGCCTGCAACGGATGAGAAGGCCGTGCCTGCAACTGGTGAGGAGGCTGCTCCGGCAAAGCCCAAGCGCACGCGCCGCACGGCCAAGTCTGCCGCTGACGGCGAGGAGGCCGACAAGCCCAAACGTCGCGCCACGCGCGCGACGCGGGCCAAGCGCACCGTTGCCGATTCCTCCGCGCCGATTTCCGATGAGGTTGCACAGGCCCGTGCGCTGGCACAAATCAGCGAGGCTCAAGTTGTGCGCGCCCGTCGCCGTGCTGCCGAGCGCGAGGCTGCGGCACTGACCGAGCTTGCAGCGCCGGTCGTCTCCGAGGCGCCTGCGGCCACCGAGGCCCCTGTCGCGGGGCAGCCGACCGAGAAGCCGGCTCCGCGCACACGTCGTCGTGCGGCCAAGTCTCAGCAGGATGCTGAGCAGGCGACTCAAGAGTCCGGTGAAGCTCCGACTCGTTCTGCGGTAGGGGAGGGTTCGCAGCCCTCTGAGTCTGCAACACCTGCCGAGGCCAACGAGGTTCCCGTCGTCGATCCCGCTCTTCGCCCGCACCGTCGCGGTCGCAAGCCCAAGGCCTTCGTTGAGGCCGAGAAGGCTGC
>CABQMC010000184.1 GCA_902465115.1 uncultured Collinsella sp. | reverse complement strand
TAACGTGGGCGAACACGCCTGCTAGCGCAGATATGCCTTCGCGTTGCCCAGGCTGTAGGCGATCGTCGAGCCATTGTGCAGCAGCGACGACGTCTGCGGGGTAATCGCGCCGGTAATGCCCAGCGCCAGGAGCGCTGAGTTGGTGAGCATCACCTTAGAGTAGGAGCTCGTCAGACGATCAATGAGGCCCTGGCTCATGCGGCGCAGGCGCACGATCGCGGCCAGATCCGTATCGGTCAGGATGATATCGGCGACCTCCTTGGCGATGTCGCTTCCGCCACCCATCGCCAGGCCCACGTCGGCCAAACCGAGCGCCGGCGAATCGTTGACGCCGTCGCCCACCATGGCAACGTGGCGCCCCTCGCCCTTAATGCGCTCAACATACGCGTACTTGTCCTCGGGCAGCAGCTCGGCCTTAAACTCGTCGACACCTGCCTCGCGAGCAATGCGCTCGGCCGTACGTTCCGAATCGCCCGTGAGCATAACGACATGCTTGACGCCCAGCGCATGCAGGTCGGCGATGGCCTCGCGGACCCCGGGCTTGAGCGGATCCTCAATGCCGAGCACGCCTACAACGGTGCCATCGACCGCCAGATACAGCGGCGACAGGCCCTGCATCTGGGACTCGATGCGCTCCTTGATGTCGGATTCGAGCTGCGCGCCCTCGTCCTCAAACACAAAATGCGCCGAACCGATGATGGCGCGACGCCCTTCGATGGACGAAGCGATGCCGTGTGCCACGATGTACTCGACGGCGGCGTGGCGCTCGCGATGCTCGAGCCCACGCTCGCGGGCGGCGTTGACCACGGCACGCGCCACCGGATGCGGAAAATGCTCCTCCAAGCAAGCGGAAAGGCGCAGGACCTCGTCCTCGCTCCAGCCATCGGTGGTGAGTACGCAGGCAAGACGCGGCTGCGCCTCGGTGAGCGTGCCGGTCTTATCAAACACAATGGTGTCGGCCTTGGCAAACGACTCAAAGTACTTAGCACCCTTGACCATAACACCCATCTTGGCGGCATCGCTCATGGCGGTCATGACGGCGACGGAACCCGTAAGCTTGAGTGCGCACGAGTAGTCGACCATCAGCGCCGCCGAAGTCTTGATGAGGCTGCGCGTGGTAAGAGCGACAAGACCTGCAAGCAAGAAATTCCACGGGACGATCTTGTTGGCAAGGTCCTCCATATGCGACTGGCCCTCGGACTTGAGTGAATCGGCCGTCTGCACGAGCGAGACGATCGAGCGGAGCTTGGTCTGAGCCGTGTTGGCGCGCACGCGCACCAAGACGCTGCCGTCTTCCACGACGGTCCCGGCGAACACGTCGTCGCCCACGCTGCGCTCGACAGCCAACGGCTCGCCGGTCAGGGTCGCCTGGTTGACCATGGCGCTCCCCTGCTCGACAACACCGTCGATGCAAATGGACATGCCAGTGCGCACGGCAACCAAATCGCCGGGCTCAAGCTCGGTCGCGGCAACGCTTACCTCGGTGTCGCCGACGACCTTTTGCGCCTTGTCGGGCACATCGAGCAGCGAGTTGATGAGCTCGTTTTCGCTCATGGCGCGGGTGTAGTCCTCGAGCAGCTCGCCCACGTTGAGCAGGAACATCGTCTGGCCCGCGGTGTCGACATCACGCTTGACGAACGAAATGCCGATGGCCGAAGCGTCGAGCACGGGAACGGTCAGGCGCGGCTGCGCCAGCTCATGAAGGGCAGCGCACAAAAATGCCATGTAACCGGCCACGACAAACACCGCACGCAGAGGCGTTGGCAAGAACCAGCGACGTGCGTAATGAGCGCCGACGAGTGTCGCCAGGTCCATAACGAGTTTGTGCTTGCGCGGCTCGAGTTGCATCACGTAGCCCGACTTGGCATCGGCGATAGCTTGAGCATCGAGTGCGCCCAGGGCGTCGAGCACGCTCGCGCGGCGCGGCTCATCGTACTCCAGCGCCATCTGACCAATGCGGCCATACACGCGCACCTTGCGCACGCCGTCGATGTCGCCACCAAGCTTAAGAAGTGCATCGAGATCGCTCTCTGGCACAGGACCCGCCAATTGAAGACGGGTCCTGCCGGGGATCTCGCTAATAATCGAGAATCTCATAGTTTGTGCCTGGGAGCGTTACTCGGCTGCCTCGTCAGCAGCGGCCTCGCTCTGGGTGATGTAGGCCGCCTCGGCAACCATGTCGTCGACATTAGCCTTGGCCTGCTCGACCATGTCCTGGTAGCAGTTCTTGATGCGCATGCCGCACGCGATACCCTGCACGCAGGCATTCTTTACCGGAGCGCTGGTAAGCAGCTTGATGCCGGCCGTACCAAGCAGAAAACCGCCACCGACAAGCAGGGTGTTAAACGTCGACTTCTTCATGTTGCTTCTCCCTTTTGCCGCATTGGACGCGGCACGGTGCCTCAGCACCCGAGTAAACAAGTTTGCTCGAGCACACTTTTGGAAAATAGTTTAGTTTATCTAACTATTAAGGTCAACAAGGGTTAACTTTTTGGAAATCTTGGGGCGCGATGTGACCAAGGGAACCGCCCCTGCGCCACATCCACAAAAAAATGAGGGCGCCAACAGCGCCCTCATTCACCAAATTCCATTCAGCCCCGCCTGACCCGAACGGCCGAGTCGTTGCGGAACCCGAGAGCCCCGGCAGGGCGGATGCTTGCTCAAAATGAGTTCCCTTCAAAACAATGGGCGCGCCAAACGGCGCGCCCATTCACTCTATTCCATTCAGCCCCGCCTGACCCGAACGGCCGAGTCGTCTGGCCGGGGAAGCCCCGAGTCGCCGGGGTGTTTGCTCCAAATGAGTTCCGCATGCAAAGAAGGCCACTAAATGTGGCCTTCTTCTTGCATAGGACTGTTTGAAATTTGGAGGAAATACCCCGGCGACTCGGGGCTTCCCCGGCCTCGCAGCTACGAGAGCGACGTTCTCAGCAACTCGTTGAAGAGCTTCGGGTTGCCCTTGCCGCGGCTCGCTTTCATGCACTGGCCCACCAAAAAGCCGATGACCTTCTGGTTGCCGTCACGATACTGCTGCGCCTGATCGGCACAGTTTGCCAGCACCTCGTCCACAATCGGCTGCAGCGCACCGGCATCGCTCACCTGACGCATACCACGCTCGTCGACGATCTTGTTGGGGTCGTCGCCGGTCTGAGCCATGGCCTCAAAGACCTCGTGTGCCTGGTTGGAGCTGATGGCATCGGTCGCTAGCAGCTTGGCAAGCGCCGCCACCTGAGCCGGCGCGATGCCGGACTCGGCCAGCGAGACGCCGGCGCCCTTAAGGTAGGCGATCATCTCGTTGACCAGCAGGTTTGCAACCGTCTGGGCCTCCTTGCCAGCCATACCGGCAGCAGCGGCCTCAAAGAACTCGGCAAACTCCGGGTCGCCGGCGATCTGCTCGGCATCGGCGGCCTTAATGCCAAAGTCGGCCTCAAAACGGGCGCGCTTGGCATCGGGCAGCTCGGGAATCTCGCCACGGCAGCGGTCAATGAACTCGTCATCCAGATCGAACGGCGCCAGATCGGGGTCGGGGAACAGACGATAGTCGTCGGCCGTTTCCTTCACACGCATGACCACGGTGCGCTTGCGGCTGGGCTCCCAGTGGCGGGTCTCCTGATAGATGATGCCGCCCTCCTCGAGTACCTCGGCCTGGCGGCAAATCTCGTAGGCAAGGCCGTCGTGCAGGCTTTTAAATGAGTTGAGGTTCTTGAGCTCGGTCTTGGTGCCCAGCTTGGTCTCGCCGCGGCGACGCAGCGACACGTTGCCGTCGCAGCGCATGGAACCCTTCTCCATGGAGCAGTCCGAAATGCCCAGCGTCACAAAGATGCGACGGAGCTTTTCCATAAACAGACGCGCTTCCTCGGGCGTGCGCAAGTCGGGCTCGGTGACGAGCTCGATCAGCGGCGTGCCGCAGCGGTTGTAGTCGACGAGCGAGTGCGTGGCTCCGGCGAT
>CABQMC010000183.1 GCA_902465115.1 uncultured Collinsella sp. | reverse complement strand
ATCACGGACAGCACGACAAAGATGATGAACTCGCGGCGGCGGCTCATGCCTTCCTTGTGCGCAAACACGTACTTCATGCTTGCGAGGTAGTTAAAGATGAGTGAGATGATAAAGCCGCTGGTGTTGGCGATTAGGATGTTGAGGCCCAGACCGTAGTGGAGCAGATTCATAATGCCAAAGTCGATAACCGTGGCAATGACACCGACGACGCCAAATTTCATGATCTGCGCAAGGAGCTTTTGCATGACACCTGCCTTAAGGTGGCGCCGCAGCGCCGTGGGGATGGCAAACTCAGCAAGTTTAGCCAATCCCCGCGGGTGGGGCTAGACGCGCTCTTCGATAGCACCGTTTCTATATGCATCGAGCAGCTGGCGCAGGTCCTGGATCTGGCTGCGAATTTTGGCGCCAGTATCGGTGTCGCTCACCATGCGGCGACGGTCCGCTTGGTCAAAACGGTTGGTCTCGCTCTCGATGTCCACGTTGCGCGTGAGTGCCTCGGCAACCGTCGTAAAGGCCCGGTGCGACTTGAGGCGGCAGCCGCGCGAGCTCGAGATGAGCGTATAGCCGGCGATACCCGTCTTGGGATGGTAAGCGCGGCAGAAGCCGCCATCGATGACCAGCAGCTTGCCGTTGGCGCGGATGGGCTGCTCGCCCTTGGTGGTTTTAACGGGCGTGTGGCCGTTGATGATGTGGCCGGTCGGCGAACATGCCATGGGCGCGACGCCAAACTCGCGCATGATGTCGTCGCAGACCGAGGGCGACTTGGTAAGCGTAAAGTACGGGTCCATCGGCTCGACCCAGGTGCTCTTATCGGCGATATAGGCGCGCTCAAAGGTACGCACCAGGCGTCCGCTGGCGGGTGAATTGAAGCCAATCCACAGGTACCACATCCAGTCGAGGGCATCGCGGTCGCCCACGCGCCACGCGCGGCGGGCGATGTGGTCGCAAAAATCGAGATAATCGCGGCCGGCGTGCCAGGTGCCCAGGCAGTTCATGCTGCTAAAGGTGCCGTCTTCGTTGAGCGGAACGCAGCCGTGGAAGAGCAGGTTGCCGTTGGCGACCTTGTACATCGAGCCGTGGGAATAGAGGAAATCGATATGGCGATGCAGGTGATCGGCGGTGACAAACTCGGACACGAGCTTGTCGATGATGTGCTGCTCCTGAGACGTGAGCGTATAGGGGTCCGCCGGGTCGACGGTGGGGAAGTCGTTGGTCGTGAGCGGCCACACGCTGCCGTCGGCGAGCGTGACCGTGCCGGTGCCGTGCTCGATCTTGTCGAGTAACAGGCGGTCGGTCATATCGAACTCGGGGTGGCGCTGGATAATCTGGCCCTCGAGCTTAAAGAGCAGCACGTTGATGGCCTTGATCAGCGGGGTGATGGACTCACCGGCGGTGTAGGTGGCATCGGCAAAGGCGACAAGCTCACGCAGCGAGATGCCGTAGTCGTTCTCCAGGATCTCGTAGTTGTCGTAGCGTAGGTTGTTGCGCAACACCGTGGCGATGCAGGCGGGCTCACCGGCCGCAGCGCCCATCCATACCACGTCGTGGTTGCCCCACTGGATGTCGAGTGAATGGTAGGTGAGCAGGCGGTCCATAATCTTGGCAGCGCCGCCGCCGCGGTCGAAGATGTCGCCCACCAGGTGCAGGTGGTCGACGGCCAGGCGCTTGATGAGCGAGGCGAGCGACTCGATAAAGTCGTCGGCGCTGGCGGTCTCCAGGATGGACTCCACGATGCGCTCGTGATAGCGCACGCGATAGTTGTTCTCGTCCGGGTGCGTGTGCAACAACTCGTCGATGATGTAGGCGTAGTCGCGCGGGATGGCCTTACGCACCTTGGAGCGCGTGTAGCGGCTTGAAAGTGAGCGAGCGACCATGATGAGCTGGTCAAGCATCGTCTTGTACCAGGTTGGCGAGTCCTCGCGCCGGCTGCGGACCAGGTCGATCTTCTCGCGCGGGTAGTAGATGAGCGTACACAGCTCGCCCTTTTCGTCAAAGGAGAGCGTGTCGCCAAAGATCTCGTCGACATGTTCGCGCACGACGCCCGAGCAGTTGTTGAGGATGTGCATAAAGGCTTCGTACTCACCATGCACGTCGCTCATAAAATGCTCGGTGCCCTTGGGTAGGTTGAGGATGGCCGAGAGGTTGATAATTTCGGTAAATGCGGATTGTTCGGTGGGGAACTGTCTCGACAGCAGGCGCAGATACTTGAAGTCTTGCGGGTTGCGATCGAATGCGACCATGAAACACCTTCCGATGGGGCTGGTAAAACTGATAAACAGCGTCAAACGTTTATCAGTATGCGCCGCTTTTGTTTCGATTTTGCGCCAGCGGCTGAATTGTCGGCTGAACGGTTTGGTAAATCGATTTAGTTGAGGTAGATATGGCGGTTGGGTGGAGACGACAGAGGGTGTTTTCTCAGATATTTATGCGTGGGGCCGGTGGAGACGATGGTGGTAAAGATGTTCACTATATTTGGTTCGATTTGGTAAATAGTGGACATATGTACCGCATGTAGGCTCACTGTGCGATAATTTGCGCAGCAATGAGTAAGGAGCCTCATATGAGTGATTTTGTCCTGACCTGTGAATCCGCCGCCGACCGAACCCGTGAGTTCTTTGAATCGCGCAATATTCCCGTCGCGTATTTTCATTACGAGATCGACGATGTTGTCTATACGGACGATCTGTATCAGTCGATTACGCCGGACGAGTTTTTTGCCCAGATTGCCGCGGGCGCCATGCCCAAGACGTCTCAGGTGAGCGTGGGTGAGTACGAGGAGTTTTGGGAGCCGTTTGTTGCCGAGGGTAAAGACGTGCTGCACCTGACGTTGTCGTCGGGTATTTCGGGCACGTATGGATCGGCCTGCGTCGCGGCGCAGATGCTTGCGGATCGCTATCCCGAGGGCGGCAAGGTGCGCGTCATCGATTCGCTGGCGGCGTCTTCGGGCTTTGGCCTGTTGTCGGAATATGCCGCCGATGTGCGCGATAGCGGGGCTTCACTCGACGAGACGGCTGCCTGGATCGAGGAGCACAAGCTCAACCTGCACCACTGGTTCTTCTCGACCGATCTGTCGAGCTACCTGCGCGGCGGTCGCATTTCGGCCGCGAGCGCGATCATCGGCACGGCGCTTAAGATTTGCCCGCTTATGACGGTCGATTGCGAAGGTAAGCTGTCGCCACGTGAGAAGATTCGCACTAAGAAGCGCGCGATTTCCGAGATGGCTAAGACCATGATGGCACACGTACAGGACGGTGCAGATTATTCGGGTAAGTGCATCATGTCGCAGTCGGCGTGCCGCGAGGATGCTGAGGCGGTCGCGGCGCTGATTGAGGAACAGGTTCCGCAGCTTAAAGGCAAGATTGAGATCAATGACATCGGTACTCTGATTGGCTCGCATACCGGACCTGGTACGGTGGCGCTCTTCTTTATGGGCGACAAGCGCGTGGATTAATTTGCCCCATCACGTCGCTGCATGATTGCTCAAACGAAAACGGCCCGCCTCACGTTTGTGGAGCGGGCCTTGCTGTTGCGGCTAGCGTTTCTTTCCGCGGAAGAAGAAGCCGTGCAGTGACGGCTTGAGGCCGCGGTTGGCGCGATGCTCCTCGACGCGCTCGTGGATCGAAGCGACGCGCTCGATGACTTCGTCGGGAATCGGCACGTCGGGATTCATGTTCTCGACTTGGCTGACCTCGGCGGCGGCGACCTGGTCGATAATGGGCACGTCGTCGCGCGAGATGACAGGTGTGGCGTCTTCCTTCATCTTGCGATAACGCTGCATCATGTCGGTCTGTAGCTGCTGGGCCGAAGGCGGCGTCCAGATGATGGCGTTGGCGCCGGCGGCGATGGTTTCACGGATGCTCTCTGGCGTCTTGCCGCCCGGCGCGATGAGCGGCAGGTTGGGATAGTGCTCGCGCAGCTCGCGTAGGACCTGGGGCGTGTTCTTGCCGGCGGCG
>CABQMC010000182.1 GCA_902465115.1 uncultured Collinsella sp. | reverse complement strand
TAAACAGCTTCACCATCTGCACGCGCGTGCCGGCGCCGTCCGTACGACGAGCAACCTCCACGTTATCGACGAGCATACGCATAAGCTTGATGCCACGGCCGCGCTCCTCAGATGCGACCGGTTCGCTCGTTTCATCGATAGAATAGCCGACACCTCGATCAAGCACCTCAACCACAACGCGATCGCCATAGGCCTGAACCGTCAGAACGCACCCGATACCGCCCGCATGGTCATAGGCATTACCCAGCGCCTCCCCCGACGCCAATGCGACATCGTAGCGCTCGTCACGGCGCAACGGAAGCGATTCAAGGAGTTCGGCGATGCGATGTCGGTAGTATGGAAGATTCTCGATACCCTGACGGACCTCGACGCTCTTACTCCAGCGAGGCAGCTCCCCCACCGGAATGGCGGGAATAGACTCCCGTGCCGGCCCCGCGACATGAAGGATATCGACAAGACGAGCAATCTCCAAAAAGCGAACAACTTCACCTGATGCATTGACGAGCGAAAGCAGGCCTTCTCGCCTCATGAGCTCACGAGCGCGCGTAAGCAGGAATGCCAAGCCCGTCGAATCGATAAAGCTAACAGTCTGACAATTGATGACGACACGACGCACGCCGCGGCCAATCAAAGCATCCAGCCGCCGACGCAGCGCAGGCACCGTGGCGATGTCGATATCGCCTGGTGGCGTCAAAACCGCTATGTCATTCCACTCATTCATACGACCATGGTTCCCCAAAAAAGCCCACTCGATGCATTCGTTTCCCCAACCGTACGGATTCAGCCCGCCCAGCGTCGTCTATGAACGACCCCGTAAAAACTCAAGGGACACCAATGCAATGTCATCGTCCAGCGCCGATTCGGTAAATCGGTCAAGCTCGCCCAAGACCTTGCCGCAGATTCCCGATACGCCCTCACCCGAGACAGAGAGCAGAAGGTCACGAAGGCGCTGCTCGCCAAAGAACGCTCCGGTGCGGTCGCGGGCCTCAATCGTTCCATCCGTATACATGAAGAGCATGTCGCCAGGAGCGAACGTAAACACTCCCGTCTCGTACACCATGCTCTCAAAGGCACCGATTACGCCCGATTGGCATCCAAGCAGCTCGACCTCTCCCCCACGGGCCTCGCCGCCACCCAGCGGCATCGACTCTGGCCTGATGACCATGGTCGGAGGATGGCCCGCCGAACAATACGTTGCGCGTCCGGCTTTAAGGTCAATCTTGGCGATAAAGGCCGTCACGAACGTCTCGACCCTCGAGAAGCCCATGAGCATGCTGTTAAGGGAGCGTGCCATGCGGGCCGGTCCAGCGCCCTCCCAGGCATATGCCGTCAGGGCCGTCTTGACGAGCGCGGACATCGATGCAGCCTCAATGCCTTTGCCAGACACATCGCCCAAAATCATGACGGCGCAGTCGTCGGGAAGACGGATGAGCGTATAGAAATCGCCGCCGACCAACGCCGAGTTCGTGGCCGACAGGTACACCGAATCGGTTGCGATACCCGGAACATCCCCCAGGGAATTTCTCATGCCGATCTGAAGGGTCTGAGCGATATGGCGCTCCTCGCGCTTTTGAGATTCGCCTTCGTAGATCAGTTCAAAGTCATGCGCCAAGTGCACCAAGTAGTCATATTCAAGATCATCAATCGGCTCTTGGCTACCATCACGAAGCAGCAGCGCGCGCGTCGTCGGGCTCTTCGCAACAGAAGCAGGAACAATCGCGTCGTTACTGTGCTTGCCATCACCCTCAGAGCGCGGGCGCCCCGCCTCGATGCCGGAGTCGACGTAGAGACCTTGACAAGGCAGACCATGCGCCCTAAGCCAGCCTCCCATAGGCATCGATTCGTCAACGCGAGTTATACGGACGTGTTTAAGGTCCTCGGCACTCGTACCTCCCAAAACAGATGCCTCAAAGCCATCAGGTCCAGCCCCCAGACGTGCCGCTGGCGCCGTCGTGGAAAAGAAAAGCTTCTCGGGATCGTCCGGCAAAGCAACGCGACTGCCGCCTTCAAAATCTATGACGTAGGAATCCAGACTGGCGTCATACTCAACAGGGCAAAAATGGCAGTTAAGCATATTGCAGATCTCGGACGATACCGCCTGGGTAGCCGCGGCGGAATCGTCTAGAAAGGCAAACAACTCATCACGCAAGACATTGAGCGAGCGGCCAAGCTCGGCCGTGCGACGGGAGCGAAGGCTCGATGCCATGCCGACCAGCTGGATAGACAGGTAATCGCAAATGACCTCGAGTACATTAACGTCATAGGCGAGCGGTGCCTGAGGGCGTTTCCAACCAACTTCCAGCACGCCAAGAATCTGCGTACCGTAAAAAACGGGAAGACAGATCTCGCTGCGGTACGGAGGCATATCCTGCATGCGCAACAGGTGCTTAGAACGATTGTCCAAGTCCATAAACATACCGGAGGCGGCCTTATCACCCTCAAGGTCCTGTTGAATCGACAAGCGACAGGCACGCGACTCACGAAGAACATACGTCGGAATGCCAGCGCCATACGGCAAAAACTCAGGCAGGTAGCTGTCGTACAGCTCCTTGGAAACACCGCGAAGTTTAAAACCGCCGCTCTCAGAAAAATAGATAGCGGCACCCGAAGCATCGAGCGTTCCTACAAGCTGGTTCAAAACGGTATCAAGTAGGCTGGGTAGCTCATCGGAGCCCACGGTACTCATAATGACCGAGAGCGTGCCAGAGAGGCGCTTGTTCGCCACTCTAAGCTCCGAAAGCGCACGCTTGAGCTGTCGGTCGTGCGAATACTGTTCTTCGATGCTATGGAGCGCCACCAAGACACGTGGCGCGCGGCGCCCAAAGATGCGTGGAGGCGTTACGGAGCCCGCACGAACCAAGACGGGGATAAAGGAGCCGTCACTCAGCTTGAGCATCAGTTCATTCTCGGAGCCATCAGTTTCAAATGGCAGACGATGTTCCGTCGCACGTTCAAAAGCGGACGAGTACAGGACGTCTTTAACATCTCCACCGATGACGTCGGCGCGTTCCTCGCACATCAAACCAAGTAAGCGATTATTCACATGCAGAATGGTTCCGTCGAGCTCGC
Source organism: uncultured Collinsella sp. (assembly GCA_902465115.1). Lineage (GTDB taxonomy): Bacteria > Actinomycetota > Coriobacteriia > Coriobacteriales > Coriobacteriaceae > Collinsella. Next base: position 886 of record CABQMC010000182.1, on the reverse strand, counting down.
AGATGATGACAGCATCGCTCGTGATCTCGACTAGTTGGGCAACGTCTGCCCACTCGTTGCGTTCAAGCGTTTCCATCGTGGACCCCACCGTCTATCGGTAACAAAAAAGCCTCCGAAGAGGCTTCTCAAATGCGATGGTGTCGGAGGCGGGACTTGAACCCGCATGACCAAAAAGCGGTCACTAGCACCTCAAGCTAGCGCGTCTGCCAATTCCGCCACTCCGACATGTTATATTGTTGATTCGCGGTCCGTTTTGTTGGACCCGCGCGTTCAACGAGGAAGATAATAACCTATGATTCGAGAACTGTGCAAGCACTTTTTTGAAAAAAGTTTACGAATTTGTAAATGCGCAGGTAGACTGACCTGTTCGGGCAGGAATGAGGTTGCTTTCCAACGCGTCCTCGGGCATGCGGCATTATTTTGATCCGCGCTTCGCGCTACAAAATAATGCCGCCCCCTGCGGAATGCGTTGGAAAGCAACCTCATTCCGGCCCTAGGGGCACGTACTCCAGGCACCGTTCTCGAACATGTTCTGGGGCTGATATAAATTTAGTGGCTCGGCTTTGCCGAGCCTTTATATAAGGAGGCCGGAGCCAACGCTCCGGCCTCACTATCTTTCCGATTAGATTAAGTGAGCGATCAAGGAATCGCCCCCCTGCAGCGGTAACGCAGGGCCCGTGCTGGACTTAGTTTTCAGAACATTCCGCAGACCAGGAAACCCCCTTATCCGCAGCTCCGAAGGAGCAGGATAAGGGGGTTTCCATGGTCGAGGACGTTCTGAAAACTAAGTCCAGCACGGGCCCGGACAAACAGCCGGCTACAGGTCGATGTGCGATTCCTTGATCGGGAACGGCTCCGCGAAGTGGCAAGCGCAGCAGTGACCCGG
>CABQMC010000181.1 GCA_902465115.1 uncultured Collinsella sp. | reverse complement strand
TGAATGCCACCGTTTCCGTACCACAAACAGCAGGGCAATCGCTATAATGCAAGCCCAGTAAAAACACGAAGAACCGCAAGGCGAAAATCGAAGGATATGCATACGATGTCGCAAAACGATCGAACTCAACTGATTCCCGATCCGCAGCAGCCGAGCAGGCACACCGGCGGCGTTCAGTCGCCGCGTCCTATCGCGCCGAGCCACGGTCAGCAGCGTAGTGCGGCAAACGCATCCCAACGCCCGAACCAACAGCGACATCAGCGTCAACAACGTCAGCAGCGCCAGGCAAACGGCAATGCGCCCAAGCAGCCCCCCACGCACGCTCGAGGCGATCGCGGCCCCGCGCGCAAGCCCGCGGAGAACAATAAGTCAGGCAAAAAGACGACGTTCTTTGTTGTCCTGGGTCTTATCGTCATCGTCTATATCGTAGGCGTCGTAGCGTTTTCGCAGGTAGCCTACCCCAACACCACCATCGCCGGCGTCGACGTCTCGTTCTCCAACGCCTCGTCTGCCGCCACCAAGGTCAACTCCGCGTGGAAGCACTATAAGCTCACCGTGACAGGCGATGACTTTAGCTGGACCTATCAGCCCGAGTCCGATGAGCCCATCGTCGACGGCGAAGCTGCCGCAAAAGAGATCATTAGCCATAACGAAGCCTTTATGTGGCCGGTCCGTCTCGTAGAGTCTTTTAGTGGCAAGACCAAAACAACCGCTGCCTCCAACGAAGTCGATCTTGATCAAGACGTCGACCTGTCCATGCTCTCCGATACCTTTGACCAAAAGAAGTTTGAGAAGGATCTGGGCGCCGCCATCGACGAGTTTAACGAGGGCCGTTCGGGCACGTTCGAGGCCAATAGCTCCTATGACGAGCAGGCCGGCAAGTTTAACGTCGAGAAGGCGCGCTCCAACGAAAAGCTCAACCGCGAGCATGTCATTAAGTACGCCGAGCTCGAGCTTGCCTCGCTGACCGAGACCGTAGATCTTTCCAAGCTCGGCAACGATGCCTATGAGCCGCTTAATGGAACGCTGACCGATGATCAGATTCAGGCCGCATGCGATGCCGCCAACAACTTCCTGGGCGTCAACGTGACCCTCAAGCTCAACGGCGAGGATGCCGGCAAGGTTGATGGCAGCTCCGTGTTGCAGTGGATCAGCTTTGCCGATCCGGCCAACCCCACGCTCGATACGTCGCAGATCAGCAGCTGGGCAGCCGAACTCGCCAACGGCTTTAATACCGTGGGCTCCACTCGTTGGTGGACGCGCGCCGATGGCAAGCAGTGCGCCGTCGAAGGCGGCGACTTTGGTTGGTCCATCGACAGCAGCTCGCTCGCCAAGCAGGTCGAGGACGCCATTAACAACAAGCAGACCGGCGAGATCGAGATCAAGTACTCCCAGAAGGCCGACACCTTTACCGCAAAGGGAGAGCCCGACTGGAAGGCGTATATCGACGTCGACCTGTCCGAGCAGCACGCGCGCTACTATGACGAGAGCGGCAATATCGTGTGGGAGGCCAACTTTATTTCCGGCAAACCGGGCGAAGACGCCACCCCCGAGGGTGTGTGGCAAATCAACAGCAACGACGGCGGCAGCACCCTGATCGGAGCCAAGGACCCCGAGACCGGTAAACCCAAATATGAGAGCCCGGTGAGCTACTGGATGCCGTTTGAGGGCAACATGATCGGCTTCCACGACGCCACCTGGCAAAACGACAAGAGCTTCGATAACGCCGAGTCGTACAAGTGGTGCGGCAGCCACGGTTGCATCAACCTGCGCCTGGCCGACGCCAAGGCACTGCACGATTGCATCAAAGTCGGCCTGTGCGTGGTTGTCCACTCGTAGTGCAACGCGCGCATTCCTACAACGTGGAACCGCTGCGACCAATCTAACAGTTCCGAAAGAAACCGTCCTATGCGCCCGCCCCAACCGGTGGGCGCATATAATTATCGAGGTTCTTTCTATAAAGGAGACGCTATGCCGAATGTCCCCACGATCACCCCGGGCCCAGATGATACCGAGCGCACGCCCGAAGGTGCCACCGAAACGTTTCCTCTGATTACAAACGTACATGCCGACAAGCAGAGCGGACGCGCGAACGATACGGCCGAGATTTCCGATGAAGAGGCATATGCCAAGCTCAAGGCAAAGCGTGCCGAACGCCGACGCAAAAAGCTGATTCGTCGCGGTATTGCCGCCGGCGTCGTGGGTGCCGTCGCGCTCATTGCCATTGTCGCAACCCTGGTTATCAATGTGCAGCCACAGGGCGCTAGCGGTCCTGTGACCGACATGGTGACCGAGGGCACGTTTACCACAACGGTCGAGGCGAAAGGCCAGCTCAAACCCATTTCGTCCTCAGTGGTCTCCCCTTCTGTCGACGGCACGGTCGATTCTATCAACGTGCAGGCGGGCCAATCCGTCAACGAGGGCGACGTGCTTATGACCATTAAAAACGACGAGCTCGATCGCAACGTTGCCGAGGCGCAACGTGCAGTTGCAGCCGCTCAGGAAGACCTCGCCAACGCGCAGAAAGCCGCAGCTGCCGCGCAGGCCACCCCAACGACGGACGTCGAGGGAGCTTCCGCAGCGGCTGGCGTCTCCGCCGCATCAGCGGACACGAACGCCGTATCGGCCGCGCAGCGCAGCCTCGCATCAGCCCAGGCAAACCTCGACCAGGCGAACGCCAAGGCCTCCAGTCGCACGGTCACGGCCCCGAGCTCGGGTAGCATCGTGGAGCTCAATGCCAAAGTGGGCGCCACGGTTACAGGCGGCATGATCATGGGCGAAAGCGATACGAGCGGCGGCAAGCAGTGCATGCAGATCGCCGACCTGTCCAAGATGAAGGTGACCGTGCAGGTGGGCGAAAAGGACATCGCCAAGATCGCCGTTGGGCAGAGCGCCAACGTCACGTATCCCGCGTTTCCCGATATCGTGAGCCAGGGCACCGTCACGGCTATCGCGTCGGTGGCAAACTCCGACGCCGCCAACAGTGGCGGCGGCAGCGTAACCTTTAACGTCGACATTCTCATCGAGGCGCCCGACGCGCGCCTGAAGCCGGGCATGACAGCCGAGGTATCGGTGGTGACCCGTCGCGTGAAGGTGACCGTCGTGACGCAAAACGACAACGAAGCCGTAGTCGGCAAGACGCAGGTCAAGCGCGACGACCAGGGCAACGAGATCAACCCTGACGTGCCTGTTACCAAGCTGCGCGATGGCGACACCCTCGTCATGGACAACGGAGCGGACGCAACGGCTGACGGCGGCTACAGCACGGATTCGGGCAGCATGTCTGACGACGAGGGCATGTAATGCGTCCCGTTATCGACATCCGCAACGTGCACCGCATCTTTGAGAGCGAGGCAGGTTGCGCCCACATCCTGCATAACGTGAGCCTGGCGGTAGATCCCGGCGAGTTCGTCGCCATTACCGGCCCTTCGGGCTCGGGCAAGTCAACGCTCATGAACATCCTGGGCTGCCTGGACAAACCGACGGCGGGCGACTATTACCTGCAAGGGCTCAACGTGGCCGAGCTCGATGATGACGAGCTCACCGAAGTCCGCGCCCTGAGCATTGGCTTTGTCTTTCAGAGCTTCAACCTGCTGCCGCGCCTGTCGGTTATCGAAAACGTCATGCTGCCGCTGGCCTACACCAATGTGCCCCGTAGCCAGCGCGAAATGCGCGCCGTGCACGCGCTGCAGGCCGTCACACTACCGGTCGACCACTGGGACCACCGCATATCCGAGCTCTCGGGCGGCCAGATGCAGCGTGTCGCCATCGCACGCGCCCTCGTCAATGACCCGCCCATCATTCTGGCCGACGAGCCGACGGGAAACCTGGACTCCGCCACCGGAGCGCTTGTGATGGAGACCTTCCATCGACTTCAGGAGCGCGGCAAAACCATCGTGCTTATCACACATGACCCCGGCATCGCCGCCGAGGCCGACCGTGCCGTGACCATCCGCGACGGTCGCATTCACGACGGCGCGTATATTCCACA
>CABQMC010000180.1 GCA_902465115.1 uncultured Collinsella sp. | reverse complement strand
GTCGCGCCCTTGAAGTTGAACGTCAGATTGTCCAAATGCGGCCCGCGCAGCGTCGGCTGATTACGGCGTTTGGTAAAACGCCGTAACAATCTAGCCTCCGAGGTAGGCTTTGCGGACGTTATCGTCGTGCAGGAGCTCTTGGCCGGTACCGGTCATGGTGATCTTGCCGGTCTCGAGCACGTAGCCGCGCGTGGCGATGGAAAGCGCCATCTGCGCGTTTTGCTCGACCAGAAGCACCGTGGTGCCAGCCTTGTGCAGGTCCTCGACAATCTGGAAGATCTGTTCGATCAGAATCGGCGCCAGACCCATGGAAGGTTCGTCGAGCATAAGCAGTTTGGGGTTACTCATAAGGGCGCGCCCCATAACGAGCATCTGCTGCTCGCCGCCTGAAAGGGTGCCGGCGACCTGGCGACGACGTTCCTTCAGGCGCGGGAACTGCTCGTAGACGCGCTCCAGGCCCGGAGCCACCGTGGACTTGGGCTGCGTATAGGCGCCCATCTCCAGGTTCTCCTCAACCGTCATCTGCAAAAAGGCGCGACGACCCTCGGGAACCTGAGCCAGGCCCTTACCAACCAGCTTATCAGCGGGCGTATGGGTAATGTCCTCGCCCATAAACTTGATGGAGCCGGTCTTGGAGCGCAGCAGGCCCGAGACGGTCTTAAGCGTCGTGGACTTGCCAGCACCGTTGGCACCAATCAGGGCCACGATCTCGCCCTCGTTGACGCTAAAGGAGATGTCCTTGATGGCGTGGATGGCGCCGTACCAGACGTTGATGTTGTAGACGGAAAGCATCGGCTCTGCCATTTAGTTCTCCCCCTTATCCTGCTTGCCCAGATACGCCTCGATAACAGCGTCGTTGTTCTGGATCTCCTCGGCCGTGCCCTTGGCGATGACCTTACCAAAGTTGAGCACGCAGATGCCCTCGCAGATGTTCATGACGAGCGACATGTCGTGCTCAATGAGCATGATGGCAATGCCAAAGGTGTCGCGAATCTTGACGATGTTCTCCATGAGCTCCGCGGTCTCGGACGGGTTCATGCCGGCGGCAGGCTCGTCGAGCAGCAGCAACTTGGGGTTGGTGGCAAGCGCGCGGACGATTTCCAGACGACGCTGAGCGCCATAAGGCAGCGATCCGGCCTGCTCGTTTGCCAGATGCTCCATATCAAAGATGGAGAGCAGCTCCATGGCACGCTCGTGAGCAGCCTTCTCGTGCTTCCAGTACGTCGGCAGGCGCAGCACGCCCTCAAAACCGGAGTAGCGCTCCTGATTGTGCAGACCGACCTTGACGTTGTCCTCCACCGTCATGGTGTTGAACAGGCGAATGTTCTGGAAGGTACGAGCAATGCCCATGCGGTTGACCTGATAGACCGACTTGCCCGAGGTGTCCTCGCCGTCGAGCAGGATGGTGCCGTGCGTGGGCTGGTACACCTTGGTGAGCAGGTTGAAGACCGTGGTCTTGCCAGCGCCGTTGGGGCCGATCAGACCGGCGATCTCGGTCTTACCGATGGTCAGGCTAAAGTCGTCGACTGCCTTAAGGCCGCCAAATTCAATGCCCAAGTGGATGCACTCGAGCGCCGGGCGCTGGCCCAGATCGCGGTCGGGAACGATGGCGCCAGAAGGATACGGAACCATCTTGCCCTTGTTGAACTCAAACTTACTGGGCATCGGCTGCCACCTCCTTCTTGGAAGCAAAGCGGTCCTTAATGCGTGCGAAGAACGCCTTGAGCTGCGGGTTGTTAGTAAAGACCATGACCAGGATCAACACGATGGCGTAGATGAGCATGCGGTAGTCCGAGAACTGACGGAGCAGCTCGGGAAGCACCGTGAGCAATGCCGCCGCGATGACGGAGCCGCGCATATTGCCCAGACCGCCCAGGACCACGAACACCAGGATGAGGATGGACGTGTTGAAGTCGAACTTAGTAGCGGAAAGCTGCGAGAAGTTACCGCCGAACAGAGCTCCGGCAGCACCGGCGAGGGCAGCGGAAACCACGAAGGCAATCATGCGGTACTGGGTGACGGAGATGCCCACAGACTCGGCAGCGATCTTGTTGTCGCGCACGGCAATAATGGCACGACCGGTACGGCTGCGAACCAGGTTGAGCACAATCACGAGCGCGACCATAACCAGGATTGCGCCGGCAAGGAAGGTCGAATAGGTCGACACGCCCGATGCGCCCTGCGCGCCCTTGATGATGGCGGTGCCGTCCTCGAGCAGGTGCAGGTCGTCGATCGTGGAGTTACCCGTGATGTTAAAGATCACATGCAGGCCGCGGGAATCGACGCCCACAATGAGGCAGGTGACGACCTCTTTGATAATCTCGCCAAAAGCCAGGGTCACGATGGCCAGATAGTCGCCGCTCAGGCGCAGGACCGGGATACCGATCAAGAAGCCCAAGATGGCAGCGGCGATAGCGCCGACCACAATGCTGATGATCAGACGCATCGGATCGGACGGAACGGTGCTCTCCAGCGCGACGGCGGTGACGATGCCCGTATAGGCACCCACGCTCATAAAGCCCGCGTGACCCAGCGACAAGTCGCCTGCGATGCCGACGACGAGGTTAAGGGAGATGGCCATGACGATATAGGCCGTGATGGGAACCAGCTGACCGGCGATCATGCGCGGGATCATGTGGTTGGACTGCATAAAGAACACGATGGCGAACGCCACAACGCACATGGCATACGTGACAAAGTCGTGACGCGTCTGCTTGTCTTTAAGAAACTTCATAACGCTCACCTACACCTTCTCGGGGACGTACTTGCCCAAGAGGCCGGCAGGCTTGACGAGCAGGACGATGATCAAAACACCAAAGACGATGGAGTTGGCAAGGCTCGTGGAAATGTAAGCCTGCGCCATCGCCTCGATGATGCCGATGAGAATGCCGCCGACAAAGGCACCGGGGATGGAGCCGATGCCGCCGAAAACGGCAGCGTCGAAGGCCTTGATGCCAGGCATGGCGCCCGTGGTGGGCTGCAGGACCGGCGAGTAGGAGCACAGGAGCACGCCGGCGATGGCAGCGAGGGCGGAGCCGATGGCGAACGTCATCGAGATGGTGCGGTTGACGTTGATGCCCATGAGCTGAGCGGCGGCCTTGTCCTCGGACACGGCGCGCATGGCCTTGCCCATCTTGGTCTTACCTGTAAAGAACATCAGGCCGGCCATGATAACCAGGCAGGCGACGATGGTGACGAGCGAGACGGCGCTTACGTTAAACTTGGCCAAGAACTCCGGCACCGGGAAGGTGACGAGCGAAGTGAAGTTCTTGGGCGTGGCGCCCCACAGAAGCTGCGCGGCGTTCTGCAGGAAGTAAGACACGCCGATGGCCGTGATCAGAACGGCCAGCGGGCCTGCTTGGCGCAGCGGCTTATAGGCCAGACCCTCAATGAGAACACCGAGAACCGTGCAGACCACACAAGAGAGAACTACAGATGCCCAGCCCGGGAGGCCGAGATACGACGTGGCGCAGAACGAGACATAGGCACCGACCATGATGACATCGCCGTGAGCGAAGTTGAGCATCTTGGCGATACCGTAGACCATGGTGTAGCCCAACGCGATGATGGCGTAGACGCTGCCCATGGACAGGCCGTTGACCAGGTATTGGATAAAGACCGTCATGTTCCACATCCCCCTTTCGAATAGGTTTCCAGTTAATGTATGAAACAGGGACGTTACACTGTCCCTAGATACCAAGCAAGCAGGGAAGGCCAAAACCTCCCCTGCTTGGGATCAAAACCGCTCTATGTAAGGCGGCCAATTAGGCCTGTACGTACTTGCCGTCGGTGATGACGTACGCCGTGGGCTCCTTCTGGACCTGGCCCTTATCGTTCCAGGTGAGCTTGCCGGTCAGACCGTCAACGGTAATCTTGAGCATAGCCTTGGACAGCTTCTCGGCGACCTCGGTCGAATCGGCGTCGACACCAAGACCGGCCTCCTTGACGGCCTCGGCCACCGCGTGCACGCCGTCGTAGGCGTCGGCGGCAAACTGGTCGGGGGTAT
>CABQMC010000179.1 GCA_902465115.1 uncultured Collinsella sp. | reverse complement strand
CTCATCGACCAGGGCGAACTTGGTCGTCGTGCTCCCCGAATCGATACCGAGCGCCACACGCACCGTCTCTCCGGGCGCATGCGCATCCGGACCCTTTGCCGGCGTCTCTTTGCCATGGCGTGCCGTAAAATCCGCCTGCTCGGCAGGTGTGGCAAAAAAGGGCTGGGCAAGACGTCCCTCCCCGCTTGCGGGCGCGACCGTCTCGAGCTTATCCAGCCGGACAAAAGCGTCGGGAAGGTCGATCGGTTGGGACGATGCGAACATGTCGGTCAGCGACAGGGCGGCACCGCGGGCGACCATGATCTGCGGATCGCGCGGGACGATAACCTGATCGTCCGATAGATTCAGTTGCTCCCGGAACACGCGGACCAGCGTGGGGTTGTAGGCGAGCGTACCGCCCTCGAAGATTACCGGCGGCTCGATGTCGATACCCTGGGCCAGACCGCCGATCGTTTGGCGGGCGACCGCGTGAAGCGCCGAAAGCGCCAGGTCGGTGGTAGGAATGCCCTCGTTGAGCAGCGGCTGGATATCGGTCTTTGCGTACACGCCGCAGCGGCCCGAGACCTCGTGGACGGTCGTTCCCCGGCTTGCGAGCTGCTCGAACTCGCCCGATTCGGTGCCGACCCCCATGAGCTTTGCCATCTCGTCGATAAATGCACCGGTACCGCCTGCGCACGAGCCGTTCATGCGCATGTCGGCAACCTCGATGTCTCCCTTATCGTTGGTGCGGAAGAAGATCATCTTGGCGTCTTGGCCGCCCAGCTCGATGGCGCAGCGCGTCTGCGGATAGAACCTGCTGATCACGAGCGCGTTGGCGACCACCTCCTGAACGTACGAGGCGCCCAGCGCGGTCGCGATATCGCGCGCACCCGAGCCGGTCACCGCAACGCGCAGCGACTCATGGGGAAAGCGCTCGGCGAGCTCGCCGAGCATGGCGCGCACGCTCGCTGTCTGACACGCCCCGTGGCGGCGATATCCCCACCACGCCTCGGTCATATCCTCGTGCATCGCGTAAACTTTGGTCGTCGTCGACCCTACGTCCAGTCCTACTAGCAACGCCATAATGCTCCGTCTCTCGCATTTTTCCTGCTAGAGATATACCACTCTACGTAATACAACAGACTGTTGTATTTAAACTCCGTATAAAAAGCGGCTGCCGAAACGCTTCAGCAGCCGCCGAATGCACCAACAGATTGTTCTGCGCGCTAGCACGTCGGGCAACGGAGCAGCACGGGCCCTCCGGTCATGCGCACCGCTCACGCCCGCGATGTCGCCGAGAGAGCTATCCACGCTTAGGGCTCCAACCAAGCAAGTCGCCCGCGCTCAGCAGATCCCTAAGCGAGCTACTCGCACTCAGAAGCCATAGCCTGCTCCAAGAGCTCGGCATGCTCCTCCTCGAAAACCGTCCCCACAGGGAAGGCGCGACGGAAGATGAAGCGGGAAATCGGACCGGCTACCAAAAGGTTCCACGGCAGCGCCATCACAAAATTATGCGGGATGTTGATCATCCAGATCGCGGGCACGGAATACAGGTTCGCAAGGATGCCGCCGGGCATGTGCGTCAGACCCTCGCACGCGCCGTAGAGCGACATGATGATGACCATGGGAACGACCATGCAGGAGCTGACGGCGAGCGTCATGGCAAGCGGTGAGCTCTTGCCCGGCGTGACCAGGAATTTAAAGGCGAAACCCTTGGCAAGGGGGCTGGCAACAAACCAGTCGCAGCACATGGCAAAAATGTAGGCAACGGGGAAGCCGAGCCACGCGGCGGCAACAACCTCGCCGTTGATGGCCCCATGCTGCAGGGCAACGTTGTAGATGCTCATCCAGAGCACCATGCAAAAGCACATGATAAAGGTGAACAGCAGGCTCTCTCGTTTGTTGATAGGCATAAAGGGCGAAATCCTTTCTGTGTTACGCCGCAACACCACGCAACAAAAATGGGCGGGCGAGATGGAGCTGTTGGAACTTCATCTCGCCCGCCCATGGTACGTGCGTCTGCGACTACTTATGTGGTGGAACCAGCCTAACACGAATGGCGCGCGCTTCGTAAGCGTTGAGTTTATGGAGATGCAGGGCACCAATAATCCCCGACCCCATAAGTTGCGGTGGAATACGGACTGTTTTGACCCTTTAAGCAGCAATTCAGTCCCTATTTCACCGCAACTCATTTGGTGCAAAGTAACCTGTCCCCCTTGTACCAATTAGCTGGTGTGGCGCCAGCGAGGGTCGGTGAGCGTACGCGCCACACCCAGGCCAACAGGCAAAAACGCCACGATGAGCACTGCACGCACAAACCAGCCGAGCATATTGACCGTGTCGAAAGTGCACATGTAATACATCGAGCGATACAGATACAAGCCAGGCACCATAATGACAATTGATGGCACCGTGAGGGCGATGCGTGGGTAGGTGAGCTTGATTTCGGCTAAGCTCGCGAGCAACCCCGATACCAGTGCGCCGATAAACGCTGCTGCCTCGGGAGGCATACCTGTGCTCAGGCCCAGGAAAGGAAGTATCGTCGGCGCATCGACGAGCGTAAGGCGCAAGGTATTGGACACGGCGCCGATGAGCCCTGCCGCCGCTGCCATCTTTACCGGGCTGTTGAACATAACCGAGAAGCCAAATACACCGATAAAGCTCATCAGTATGCGCAAGAGCGTAAGAGCCAACGGTGAGAGGCCGAGCGGGGCGAAGTCATCCGGCGCCAGTCCCACACACTCAGCAACCATCCAACCTACGAGGGTCGCCATCACAATAATCGACACAGCATACGAAAGACGCTCGATACCGCTTCGCATGTCAAGCTTAGCGATGTCGAGGCCTGCCGTAATGAGGGGAAAGCCGGGAATCACAAAGAGCATGGCGCCGATATAGCCTTCTTGGTGCGACATTGCCCCTGGAATGACCTGGCTAAGGCCGAGCAATGCCAGCAGATACGAAACGCAAGCGAGCGCAACGCCAGTCGTCAGCGCGCTAAACTGGCCAAGACCCTGCTTGAGAATATGGGAGCGAGCAAAGTTGCCGACACCGGCGCCCACAAATGCGCAGGCCATCTCGATAGGGCCGCCGCCGAGCAAAAAGACGAAGGCACCGCAAGCACAGGCTGCCGCAAGGCCCTGTTGCCAGGGAACGTAGTCGGGCTTTGAGCTCTCAACGGTCTTGAGCATCTCGTGGTATTCGTGCACGGTAAACCGGCGCCCATAAATCTCGATTTCCTTTAAGAAGCTCTCCATCATCCAAATGCGATGAGTATTGACTCCCGTTGTGGGTAGGCTGACGACCTCGTTAAAGCAGTGGCCATCTTCGATGCAGGTGCACTCAAACGACAGAAGACTCAGGTCGACGTGAATCGTGACGCCGAGCACAGCGGCAACACGATTCATGGTATCGCGCACGCGCCAGGCGCCTGTTCCGCTTGCCAGCATAAGCATGCCGGTGCGGCAGATAATGGATGACTTATCGGTGAGCGGCGCATCGACGGCAAGTTCATCGCCGGCCGTCACGATCTGGTGCCAGTCAGTTTTCATATGGAGCGCGCCGGCACGAACGCCGTGGTGCATGGGGGCTCTCGAAAGCAGCGAGTCAAGGCGCGAAGGCTGTGGGGGCTCCGTTGATTCGCCCTCGTCCTCGTCGGGCTCTTCATCGACCAGATCAAATGAGTCAAGCGATGCCGGCTCGCGACGATCGATCAGCTCCTCATCCTCATCGTCAAAGTAATTGAACTGATCGAGCATGTCCTCTTCGATTGCACGCTCGCTCGCGTCGTCCATATAGACACTCCCTTCCTACCGACTAACCCCCATCCTAGGCGGCAACGGCTAAAGGAAACATAAAAGAGACGGCTGTCATGCGAGCCATGTTCGCAATAGCCATTGGGTAGTCGTTTAAGAACGCCCCAATGACTATTGACGGCCAAGGCAACGCCGATGTTTTGGCAACGACAGCGAAAGCCCGCCAGAGCGAGCAAGGTGCCTTCGGAACGAGATGCCACCATAGGTTGAGCATAAGTCAGCGAGCGAGCCGCATTTGAGACAAGGTGACGTGAAACGAAA
>CABQMC010000178.1 GCA_902465115.1 uncultured Collinsella sp. | reverse complement strand
TGATGGGTTCTGTTGTCGAGAAGATGAGGGCAGCCGGTCAGGAGTCTGCGTAGGGTTTTGTGGTTGGTACACCGTAGCCGCGCATCATGGAGCCGAACGCTTTGACATCGTAGGTGTCTGAGAGCTTGAAATGAATGACGTTGTGGCCCATGGCACGCAGGTTCGCGTCGCGCATGAGGGCAGCTCGATAGGTTTTTGCCGCAGTATGTTCCGGATCATTTTGGGCATCGTCCTCAAACTTGCCTAGTCCATGCAGCTCAGCCAGCATCCAAGAGCCGTTTGGCATCTGCCAGCCGTAATCTGCCAAATAATAGCCCGCGTTTCCCGGTCGAGTGATTTCAACCTGCAGTTCGGGTGCGGCAACTCCCGCCAGAATCATTGCCGCCCGTGCTTCGGATTCTCCACCGTTATCCGATCTGCCATCCATATGTTCAAAAACGTCAAATGCGCGCGCGATGCCATGCAGTCCGCGGCAGTTCGCTTGTGCATATGCACGCAATTCTTCACGCTCGACACCGTACTCACGAGCCAACCCGTCGACATAGCCTAGTGCATATCGAAAAGCGCTCGTTCGGGCGATGTCGACCACCGTGCGATATGGATCCGTTAACGTAAACGGGCCGAGCTGCCATACGTCGCCCGGCCGCCAGCGTCGGTATTCAACGAATTCGCACATATCGCGTCTGGTGGAACGCGGCAGCAGCACTTGCACCTTGTCGAGAAGCGAATATGCAGAACCGATGCCATAGAGCAGTGCCGCCGTTGCTCCACAAAACACGGCATCCGGTTCAACGACCGCAATAGCGGATGCCAGCTGAAAGATTCGATCTTCTATACCAAGGTCATTCCAATATGCAGGGTCGGCATATACGTGGTTATAGAGTCGAACGACCAATTGTTTTTTCATGAGTGCGTAGGCGCAACGTTCATCCCATTTTTCCGTAGCTACAAACAGGCGTCCGTCATGATGAGCCTCGAATATCGAGAAGAATAGCTTTACCTGTGGTTTAGTACAGCGGTCATCGTTACTCATTGGCGACCCCAAGGCATTGAGAGGGAACGAATGACATCAAGCTATCGCATATTCATTCTGTCGGACCTTGCCATGAACTGACCAAAAGCTTGACGGTGCAGGTCAGGAGCTTATAACGGAGCTGGGCACATCGGCAAACGGTCGATAATGGCCTTTCGACGGAATTCAAACCTGCCCTTAAAAAAGTTGCGGTGAAATAGTTCCTGAAAAGCTCGAATAAGCCTAAAACCAGGAACTATTTCACCGCAACTTAGGAGGGGATGGGGTTAGCTGCGGGGGCGGTGGCGGAGCTTGTCGATGGTGGCATCGGTGCCGTGGCTGCGGGCTTCGGCGGCGCGGCCGCGGACGTCGGCGGCGCGGTCGCGGACTTCGGCAGCGGTTTGGCGCTTGCGGCGGTAATCGATCATGCCTTGAATGATGGGCTTGCCAAAGCTCACGACATCATCGTTGTAGATGGCGGTTCGGGCTGCGAGGAGGCAGTCGGTAAAGTCCATATGGGTCTTGCCAAAGAGTTTGACGGCAAGGGCGACAACGGTGGGCTCGTCGACCATGACGTCATCGAGCAGCCTTCTCATGGCCGTAGCAATCTCAGCGCGGGGAACCTTATAGACGTCGCGCAGCGTGACCACGACGCGCGTGATGATCTCGGGGTAGACGCGAGCGGTGCGCGTGGCGATGACCTTGGCGGCGCGCGGTGACAGAACTTCGTCGTCGTCAAGCAGGTAGCGCAGGATGACGGTCTCGTCGATGATGGTGCTACTCATGGATATCTACTTCCTCGGGACCCAAAATCGAATCGTCGCTTTCCATGGCAAGGTATTCAACCCAGGCATTGCGCTCCTCGGCGCGGCGATTGGGGTCACCATATGCTTTGAGCGATCCATAGGCGGCGGTGCCGTCCTTTGAGCGCACGGCGACCGGCTGAAAGGGAAGCTTGCGCATCAAAATGCTTTGCGCGACAAATAAACGGACAGCCTCGGCGAGCGATGTGCCCATGGCGTCGTAGAGATGCTCGGCATGCTGCTTGTCTTCCTCGCGAATGCGCACCTGCAGGATGGCTCGTTTTTGAGTCGATGACATTACTGGCCTCCCTTAATGAGCGTGCAATATGAACAGTCAAATACAGCATCGGCTAATAATAGCCAATCTTATAACCACTACTTTATTGCACTAGAGTAATTGATTGTGAACAATATTACAAACGTACTACATCCTTCAGAAGCGAACGTGAAATCTTTCTTGAGCGTACGCATGTAATACACTCACCTTTATAGCTTCTAGAGAATAATTCCAACCTGCCAAAACCCCTGCAATACACCCGTATTGCAGGGCCTATGCTCAAGTTTGCCCCCTGCAACTGCGTATATTTAGCCTGTATATCGTTGGAGGAACTCTATCGAAGCGCCTGTTTCGCCGCATGCGCTCGATAGCCGATGCCAGGCCACGGGCGGCTTGGGGCAACGTCGACAGGGTCTCTCCGGCATGGGATTCAGGAGGGAGTGAACAACATGGGCAATAAACGAGTCGTGGCTGATTCCTCACGCTGCATTGGGTGCCAAACCTGTATGGCGGCGTGCATCGAGGCGCACGATATTCCCGGCAACATCGCCGCACCTCGCTTGCGCGTAACGCGCACCTACGAGATTTCCGCGCCGGTGGCATGTCACCACTGCGAGGACGCTCCGTGCGCCAAGGCCTGCCCTACGGGCGCCTTGTTCTTTGATCCAAAGAACCATCGCATCGGCGTCAACGAGGACAACTGCATCGGTTGCAAGAGCTGCGTCATGGCATGCCCCTTTGGCGCCGTGAGCGTGGCGACCACGCAGGTCCCCGTCTTGATGGGCGACGTGCGCGTGGGTTCGCAGACTAAGAGCTTCGTGCTCAAGTGCGACCTGTGCGTGGACCGTCCCGGCGGTCCGGCGTGTGCCGAGGCGTGTCCGACCAAGGGCCTCACCCTGGTAGACGAGGAACGTCTGGCAGAACTGACTGCCGAGCGTGCCCGCGCCACCATCGAAAACGAGGCGTAGGCGGGCGGCCATACAAGCCCAACGATTGCCAAATACGTACCGATTAATCGGTAGCAGAGAAAGGAAGGAGGGTGTCATGGAGAAGCATAAAGTGATCTGCCCGTACTGCGGCGCCGGTTGCCAGTTTAACCTCTTGGTCCAAAACGGCCAGGTCGTGGGTACCGAACCGCTCAACGGCATCACCAATCAGGGCGAGCTGTGCCTTAAGGGCATGAGCGGCTACGACTTCATCAACGACACCAAGATCTTGACTCCTCGCGTACTGCACCCGATGATCCGCCGCACCAAGGGCGCGGATCTTGAGCGCGTAAGCTGGGACGAGGCACTGGATTTCACCGCATCTAAGATGCAGGCCATAATTGACGAATATGGTCCTAACGCTGTCATGACCACCGGCTCTTCGCGAGGCGGCGGCAATGAGGCGAACTACGTCATGCAGAAGTTTACGCGTGCGTGCATCGGCACCCACAGCGTGGACAACTGCGCCCGTACTTGACACGGCCCTACTGTCCTCGGTCTGATGGACACGGTTGGTTCAGGTTGCATGTCATGCTCCATCCCCGGTATGGAGGATGCGGGCTGCATTTTCCTCTTCGGCTATAACCCTGCCGATTCGCACCCCATCGTCGCAAGGCGTATCGTGCGAGCCAAAGAAAAGGGTTGCAAGATCATCGTCGCCGACCCGCGCCATATTGAAACCGCGCGTATCGCCGATCTCTACCTTCCGATCAAGAACGGTTGCAACGTTGCGTTCCTCAACGCCTTTGCCAACTGCTTGGTCAACGATGGCCTCTACGACAAGGAATTCGTCGCCGAGCATACGAACGGCTTTGACGAGTGGTGGGAGACCATCAAGAACTACACTCCCGAATCCGTACAGGACATCACGGGTGTCGAGCCCGCGTTGATCCACCAAGCTGCCGAGATGTACGCCACGGCGAAGCCCTCTGCCATCATTGGCTGGGGCATGGGCGTATGCCAGCAGAAGCAGAACCT
>CABQMC010000177.1 GCA_902465115.1 uncultured Collinsella sp. | reverse complement strand
ATCCCATGCATCGGCGGTCTGCTGATGCTCGTGGCCCAAGCGGCACAGGCCGTCGAGCGCTACACCGGCCAGGTCACCCTGCGCGAGCGCATCCTGGATGTAACGGAGCGCTTGTCGCGCCGCGAACAGAACATCGCGCTGATCGGCATGCCGGGCTCGGGCAAGACCCGCGTGGGAGAGCAGATTGCCCTGCTCACGGGTCGCGAGCACATCGACTTGGACCGCGCCCTCGAGGAGCGTCTGGGCATGCCCTGTGCCGACTTTATCGTCGAGCGCGGCGAGGTGGCCTTCCGCGAGCAGGAGACGGCGGCTCTGTCCGACATCTCCAAGCGCAGCGGCCTGGTGCTCTCAACCGGCGGCGGCGTGGTCACGCGTGACGAGAACTATCCGCTGCTGCACCAGAACAGTCAAATCGTGATGCTCAACCGCAAGCTCGACGAGCTAGCCCACAAGGGACGCCCCATCACCGCCCGCGACGGTATCGACAAGCTGGCCGAGCGGCGCATGCCGCGCTACCGCGCCTGGGCCGACTACATCATCGACTCACGCGACTGCGCCGCCAACACCGCCCAAGCCCTCCTCGAGACCCTCCCACCCGCTCTCTAACCAAAACCACCACAAAGGGGGCAGGCACCTTTGTGGTGGTTTTTCAACCGCAAAGGAAGCAACCATGAAAGCACTCGTCATTAACGGCCCCAACCTCAACATGCTCGGCATTCGCGAGCCAGGCATCTACGGCAGCGACAACTACGATCGCTTAGTGCAGATCTGCCAGGAAGCGGGTGCCGCACAGGGCTTCGACGAGGTCGAGGTCTTCCAGTCTAACCACGAGGGCAGCATCGTCGACAAGATCCAGGAGGCTTACGGAAAGGTCGACGGCATCGTCATCAACCCGGCCGCCTACACGCACACAAGCGTGGCCATCCTGGACGCGCTCAAAGCCGTCGCCATCCCGGCTGTGGAGGTCCACATTAGCGCAGTCGAGACCCGCGAAGACTTCCGCCAGGTGAGCTACGCCCGTCTGGCCTGCTTCGCCACCATCACCGGAGAGGGCCTGAAGGGCTACGCCCACGCGTTGGAGCTGCTGAAAGAGCATCTCGAAAAGTAAAATGCCAACCCCAACAAACAGCAGCGGCTTGCTCGCGCTCGGCTCCAGCAACACACAAGATGAAAAAAGCCCAGACCACCAAGCGGTCTGGGCTTAATAAACGATGGTGCTCCATGGCGGATTCGAACCGTCGACCTTGGGATTAGAAGTCCCCTGCTCTATCCAACTGAGCTAATGGAGCAAATAACCGCACGCCCAAGCAAGCACAAGCCTGTCAGGCGCAAGTAATTATAACCTAGTTGAACTGCTCGCGGTACGCCTTGCAGACCTCATCGACCGGGCCGTCCATGCGAAGGTCACCCTTCTCAATCCAAACGGCACGCTGGCAGATGCGCTCAACCTGCTCCATAGAGTGCGAAACGAACAGAACCGTCACGTCGCCGCTCTGGATAAAGTGCTGGATGCGGGCCTCACACTTTTGCTGGAAGAACACATCACCGACGGACAGCGTCTCGTCAACGATCAGAATATCGGGCTCGGTAATCGTCGCGATTGCAAAGGCGATACGCGCCACCATGCCCGAAGAGAAGTTCTTAAGCGGCATATCGACAAAGTTCTGCAGCTCAGCGAACTCGATAATGCCGTCAAAGTTGGCGTCGATGAACTCCTTGGTATAGCCGAGCAGGGCGCCGTTCAGATAGATGTTCTCGCGGGCGGTCAGCTCGGGGTCAAAGCCGGCGCCAAGCTCAATCAGCGGCGCGATGTTACCGTGCACCTTAACGCTGCCCTCGCTAGGCTCAAGAACGCCAGCGATAATCTTGAGCATCGTAGACTTGCCGGAGCCATTGGTGCCGACCAGACCCACAACCTCGCCGCGATGAATATCAAACGAGATGTGCTTAAGCGCCCTAAACTCCTCAAAGAACAGCTCGTGCTTGGCAAGCTTAATGAAGTACTCCTTGAGGTTGGTCAGCGACTCGGACGCCATGTTAAAGATCATGGTGACGTCGTCGACCTCGACAGCCAGAGGCTGCTCGCTGTAATCAACAACAGATTCAGTCATCACAGCACTCCTTAGATGTAGAGGATAAATTTGCGCTCGGACTTATGGAACACGGTATAGCCAATAATAAGCGCAAGAACCGCCCAAGCGACGCACATACCAAACGTCATAAGCGAGGGCGTAGTCTGGAACAGGAAGATATCGCGCATAAACTGCAGGTAGTTGAACATGGGGTTCGCATACATCAAGATACGCACGAGATGCGGCATTTGCGCAATATAGTCAGTCGTCCAGAAGATGGGCGTAATGTAAGTCCACGCCGTAATGACGACGCTCCACAGATGCATAACGTCGCGGAAGAAGACCGTAAGGGCAGAGAGCATCATGCCCAGGCCCATGCAGAAGCACATAAGCAGCAGCAGGCAAACCGGCAGCAGAATAAGGTGCCAAGAAGGCATAACGCGGAACCACAGCATGACGATGGCGACGGCGACCAGCGAGAAGGCAAAGTTGACCAGCGAGAAGAGCACCTTCTGCACCGGGAAAACCCAGCGGTGCACCTTAACCTTCTTGAGCAGAGGGGCAGCGCCCACGATCGACGTCAGGGCCTGGTTAGTAGACTCAGACATGACGGCAAAGGTAATGTTACCCACGATCAAGTACAGCGGGTACATCTCGGGCGTCATTGAGCCATTGCGGCCCTGGCCAAAAATCGTCGAGAACACGATGGCCATGACGATCATCATCAGCAGCGGGTTGAGCACCGACCATGCGACGCCCAGAACGCTACGGCGATACTTGATCTTAAAATCCTTGGTAACCAGCTGACGAAGGATAAACGCGTCCTTCTCAAATTCGTTCTTAGCAAACGTCGCAGGCAGACTGCGAGTTTCTTGTTGCTTTGTCTGATCCGACACGGATGCAACTCCTTTACTCGTAATCGTTGACAAACGAACAGTATAGACCCGACGGCCATGCAAACGATTCGCGCAACAAAACTGGAGAACTAACCCACATCTTAGGATGCCAGGCCCAAACGGCTATACTTTCTAGGATTGAATGTATAAGGAGCATTAAGTGAATTCTGAATCCATCGCCGTCATCATCCCTTGCTACAACGAAGCGCTCACGATCGGCAAAGTCATCGATGACTTTCACCGCGAGCTTCCGCAGGCGACGGTCTATGTCTATGACAACAACTCGTCGGACGATACCTCACGCATTGCCACCGAGCACGGCGCCACAGTCCGCTTTGAGCCCCGTCAGGGAAAGGGCAACGTGTGCCGCCAGATGTTTCGCGATATCGACGCCGATTGCTACCTGATGGTCGACGGAGACGACACCTACCCCGCCGAGGCGGCCAAGGCCCTCTGCGAGCCCATCCTTAACGGCACGGCCGACATGACCGTAGGCGATCGCCTTTCCAACGGCACCTACGCCGAGGAGAACAAGCGTGCCTTCCACGGCTTTGGCAATAATCTGGTCCGCGCCATGATCAAGTGGATCTATGGCTACAGCTTCGATGATGTCATGACCGGCTACCGCGCCATGAGCCGTCCGTTCGTTAAAACCTTCCCTGTGCTTTCCGAGGGCTTCCAGATCGAAACCGAGCTTTCGATCCACGCCGTCGACCACCGCTGGCGCATCAAAGACGTGCCCATCGAGTACCGCGACCGTCCGGAAGGCTCCGAGTCCAAGCTCAATACCGTGAGCGACGGCATTAAAGTCGTTGCGATGATCGGCACGCTGTTCAAGGACTACCGCCCGCTGAAGTTCTTCAGCCTCGTCGCGCTTCTATTCGCGATTATCGGCCTGGTTTTGGGCATTCCTATCTTTGTTGAGTACTTTCAGACCGGCCTGGTCCCGCGTTTCCCCACTGCCATGCTTGCTGCATCGTTTATGTTCCTCTGTGGTCTGAGCCTTGCAACCGGATTCATCCTGGATTCTGTGGCAAAGGTCGAAAAAAAGCAGTGGGAGGTCAACGTGTACAGCAAATACGCCTACGAT
>CABQMC010000176.1 GCA_902465115.1 uncultured Collinsella sp. | reverse complement strand
CCCCGCCGAGAACAAGGTCGTTGTCGAGGGCGTTTCGGTCGTCAAGAAGGCCGTCAAGCCCAACGCTGCCAACCAGCAGGGCGGCATCGTTTCGCAGGAGGCTCCTATCGACGCCTCTAACGTCAATCTCGTTTGCCCCGAGTGCGGTAAGGTTACCCGCGTCGGTCACGAGAAGGACGGCAAGAACAAGCTGCGCGTCTGCAAGAAGTGCGGCCACAAGTTCTAAGCTGCCCGCAACATCAAGTTGCTAGCAAAGGCCCGGATGCTACGGCACCCGGGCCTTTTTCTAACCCTACTCATTGGGGACAGACTTATACTCATTGGGGACAGACTTAAATGAGTGCCGTGGAAATGCCCATACTCATTGGGGACAGACTTAAATGACCAGTCGTTGGGGGACAGTCTCTATGTGCCGGCAGTTTGGGACGGTCCTTTGATGTCTGGTGCCCCCAGAGGGGTGAAGTAATACAGCTGGCTCTGTCTTTTAGGGCTATGGTGTTCCGCCCCTTTGTGTTTCACAAGGATCGTCCCGTGCGCATTTACGCGCATAGCCTTGTGCGATAATACGCATAACCGCGCAAACATCTGTCAACTATGGCTTAATAATGACCGATAAGCAAATAAACACGCAAACACGAGCAGATACGCGCGCAATTGTGCGAATATAGGGTTGTTAGAAATGAAGGACTTCCGATGACTCAGGAGGCACATAATGGCAGATTCCAAACAGGCTCCGCTCGACGCCGAAGCAGCCGCTAAGGCGGCGTTCGCCTCGGTCCAGGATCAGCCGTTCCCCAACGATATTTTTACGGCTCCCGAGCTTCGTTGGGCTGTAATTGGGTGTGGCGTTATCGCCAACCAGATGGCTCAGTCTCTCGCCCTTGCCGGCCGCAAGCTTGCGGGCGTTGCCAACCGCACACTGTCCAAGGCTCAGGCTTTTGCAGAGCAGTATGGCGTCGAGAAGGTCTATGAAACGGTCGAGGACCTCTATGCCGATCCGAACATTGACGCAGTCTATATCACCACGCCGCACAACACTCACATCACCTACCTGCGATCCGCTCTGGCAGCCGGTAAGCACGTGCTCTGCGAGAAGGCCATTACCCTCAATTCCGCTGAGCTTGACGAGGCTCGCGCCATTGCCAACGAGCACAACGTTGTCCTTATGGACGCCACCACGGTGCTTCACATGCCCTTATACCAAGAGCTGCGTCGCCGCATGGATGCCGGTGAGTTCGGCCACATGAACCTCGCCCAGCTCAACTTTGGCAGCTACAAGGAGTACGGCGACCTGACCAACCGCTTCTACAACCGCAACCTTGCTGGCGGTGCCATGCTCGACATCGGCGTCTATGCCCTGTCCGTCATGCGTCTCTTTATGGCAAGCCAGCCCGCTGAGGTCATTTCGCTGGGCAACACCTGCGAGACCGGCGTTGACGTTGCGGGCGGCATCGTCTGCCGTAATGCCGAGCAGCAGCTGGGCGTTGTGAGCCTCACACTCCACTCCAAGCAACCCAAGCGCTCGATTATTAGCTTCGACAAGTGCTATATCGAGGTCAACGAGTATCCGCGTGCCGATCACGCGACCATCGTGTGGACTGCGGACGGCCACCGCGAGGAGGTCCACGCCGGCACCGAGGCTTACGCCCTTTGCTATGAGATGGCCGATCTTGAGAAGGCCGTTGCCGGCGACGACTCCAAGCGCGAGCTGCTGGATTATGCTTCTGATGTTATGAAGCTTATGACCAAGCTTCGCGCCGACTGGGGAGTCGTGTACCCCGAGGAGGAGTAAACGATGCTTGCGGAAGATAGGCTCAACGCGATCGTGTCGATGGTGCAGCAGGCCGGCTCGGTTACCGTGCCGGAGCTTGCCGAAGCCCTGGGCGTGACGGCGTCTACCATTCGGCGCGACCTGCAGACGCTCGACCGAGCGCATCGCATCGCCAAGGTCCACGGTGGAGCGACGAGTCTTGAGCGCGCGCACGTGACGCGCGACCTAACGCTTAATGAGCGCAGCGACCTCCATAACGATGACAAGGAGCGTATCTGCGCCCGTGCGGCGGCGCTTGTGGAGCCTGAGAGCTTTGTATACATCGACTCGGGCTCGACGACGCTCAGGCTCATCGAGCATCTTCCACACCTTGAAGATGTCACCTATGTGACCGATTCCGTGCTTCATGCTCAGCGCCTTGCTTTGCGCGGCATGCGTACCGTGGTGCTGGGCGGCGAGCTCAAACCCGAGACCGAGGCACTCGTTGGCCCCGATGCCTTGGCAACCTTAGACCGCTACAACTTCAACTGTGGCTTTTGGGGCTCTAACGGCATTGCCGCCGAGCAGGGCTTCACGGCGCCCGATATCGAGGAAGCGCAAGTAAAGCGTATCTCGATGCGCCATACGGCCAAACGCTTCGTAATCTCGGACGCCAGTAAATTTGGCATGGTGGCGCCCGTCAAGTTCGCGGACTTCCGCGACGCAACGATTATTACCGCAGGCGAGGTCCCCGCCAAGTACCGGGCAATGGACAACGTCATCACTGTCTAACAGCGAGACAAGGCCAAAACCACCACGAAGGTGCCTGTCCCCATTGTGGTGGTTAGTAACGAAAACCGAGTAGTTTTCTCAATAGAAAAGCGGCAACGTCCATCACGGGCGTTGCCGCTTTCGTTGTCTGCCGGTTTATCTAAGTCTGTAACAACTGGACCGTTAAAAGTGGGCTAGGTGTTACAGATTGAGATTTTCCCTTAAGGGGGATTTGAATGTCTCGATCTGTAACAGATAGACCGGAAAATGGGTTCTAACTGTTACAGATCGAGACGTTTTGGGACCGCGGTTGAACCATTGCGGCAAAACCACCGCGAAGGCGCCTGTCCCCATTGTGGTGGTTTAGGGCTCCCAGGGGCAGGGGGCTTCGATGTGGATGTGCTCGCCGGTTACGGGATGCGTGAAGGACACGCTGTGGGCGTGAAGCATGAGGCCACAAGGACGCGGCGTGCCGTACAGGTCGTCGCCAACCAGGGGATGGCGCTCGCTTGCCAGGTGCACGCGGATCTGGTGCTTGCGGCCGGTGAGTAGCTCGACATCGATATACGAACGCGCGGGCAGGCCTCGGCGGCTCTTAAGGCGCTTGAGCACCTTCACGCGCGTCTGTGACGGCTTGCCGCTGGCGCCGACACGCATCTTGCGGCTATCGTGGCGGTCGCGGGCGATGGGCTTGTCGATGAGCTTCTCGTTCCAGTCGATCTTGCCCTCGGCCAGCGCCAGATAGTGCTTTTCGAAGGCGTGGTCGATCACCATCTGGTCAAAGGCGGGCTGCGTCTGTTTGTCGAGCGAAAACAACACCACGCCGGTGGTGTTGCGGTCCAGGCGGTTGAGCGGCTGCATGTCAGTCGCGGCAAAGCCGTCGCCCATCGCCAGCAACAGATCGCTGGCGTAGTCGGTGAGCGTGCGCTCGCCGGTGCCGTCGCCGTGGACGATCATGCCGGCGGGCTTGTCGATGGCCATGAGCCAGGCGTCGCAGTAAAGGACTTGAGGTTCTTCGTTCACGTGTAAGCCTTTCGGTTAGCTAATTCCCACAAACATGCAGCCCGAGGTGGCGCCGCGCAGGCGGGCGGCGGGCTTGCGGCCGGCCTGTGCTGCTTCGACGGCACGACGGACGCGGGCGACGGCACGGCCCACCTCATCTGTCTCGAGCAGCGTTCCGTCTACCATGAGACGACGCACGCCGGCATCGAGCAGCTGAGGAACCTGCGGCGTGAGGTCGATGGGGTAGGCGTCGTACAGGCGAGAGCGGCCATGGATGTCGGTGCGTACGGGCATGACCTTGCCGTCGATATTCTTGAGTGACAGCTTGCGGGCGCGCAGGCGGCAGTTAGCGCAATCGTGGATGCAGCCATTGGCCACCTGCAGGATGCAGTGCTCACTCGTCATAACGCGCGGGCGGCCGAACACAGTGATGCCCAGGGCTGCGGGCGCGGCGGTGCCAAGCGAGACGATCTCGTCGAGCGTGATCTCGGGCGAGAGCCAAAACGCACCGGCTCCGCGCTCGGCGAGTGCCTCC
>CABQMC010000175.1 GCA_902465115.1 uncultured Collinsella sp. | reverse complement strand
GCCCTCGGCACCGCCCACGTGCACCATCTTGGCGGCGTCCTCCTCCATGTGGATGCGCAGGATGCGGATGGGCACCGTGTAGGAACCGTCCTCGCGACGCTCGGGCATCTGCAGGTTGGACGCGTCATAGCTGGCCAGGTGGCCGGCGCGCTGGTTGCCTTCGCGCATGGTCGACGTCATGGACGTGGACAGGCCCTCGGCGTTGGCCGAGGCGCTCGCCAGGCTCTGGGCCTCGGCCTCGCCAAACGCGCAGTCGGGGCGCTCGGCGGCGCCGCGACCGGTCACGTCCAGGTCCAGGTGACCGTACATGGCAAAGGCGACCGGGCCCTGCGTGGTCTGGAAGTTCTTGGCCATATCGGGATAGAAGTAGTGCTTACGGTAGAACATCGAGTGGCGCTGAATCTCGCAGTTGGTGGCGAGACCGGCCTTGACGATGCTCTCGATGGCGCGCTTGTTGGGCACCGGCAGGGCGCCGGGCAGGCCCAGGCACACCGGGCACACGTTGGCGTTGGGCTCGTCATCGTGGCTGAGCTTGCAGTTGCAGAACATCTTGGTATCGAGTGCGGTGAGCTCGGTATGGATCTCCAGGCCGATCACGGCCTCCCAATCCTGCAGGACCTCGGAAAGCTCCTTCATTACAGCTCGCCTCCCTTCCCGGCAAAATCGGGCGCGACGGAAAGCGCGGGCGCACCCGTAGCGGCATCGGCAAAGCCGCGCTCCAGGGCGCGGGCAAATGTGAGCAACTGACGGTCCTTAAAGGCCGGACCCACCAGCTGGGCAGAAACGGGCAGATGAGTATCCTCGCCCAGGCCCAGCGGCACCGAGATACCACCGTTGCCGCAAATGTTGAGCGAGATGGTGTACAGGTCGGAGAGGTACATCTGCGTGGGGTCGCTGATCTCGCCAAACTTAAAGGCCGTGCGCGGCGAGGCGGGCATGAGGATGGTGTCCACCTTGGCATACGCGGCATCGTAGTCCTGCGTGATGAGCGTACGAGCCTTCTGCGCAGCGTAGTAGTACTTGTCGTACACGCCCGAGCTCAGCAGGTAGGCACCGAGCATCTGACGGCGCTTGGCCTCGGCGCCAAAGCCGTGGGCGCGCGACAGCGAGCTCTGGTCGGACAGGTTGGCGCAGCCCTCCTCCTGATAGCCGTAGCGAATGCCGTCGAAGCGGGCCAGGTTGGAGAACGCCTCGGCCGGGCCGATGACGTAGTAGGCGGCGATGGCGGCGTCCAGGTGCGGCAGGTCGACCTCGACCAGCTCGGCGCCCTGGTTCTGCAGCTCCTGGGCGGCGCGCTGAACAGCGGCCTTGACCTCGGGCGTCAGGCCCTCGGCCTCCATAAACGCGGGGATGACGCCCACGCGCTTGCCCTCGATGCTGTCGTTGAGATGCTCGGTAAAGTCGACGGCGCAATCCTGGCTCGTGCAGTCGTACGGATCGTGGCCCGCACCGGTAAGCGCGTTCATGGCCAGCGCGACATCCTCGACCGTGCGGCCAAAGGGGCCCACCTGGTCGAGCGACGAGCCAAAGGCAACCACGCCGTAGCGGCTCACGGCGCCATACGTGGGCTTAAAGCCCACCACGCCGCACAGCGACGCCGGCTGGCGAATGGAACCGCCGGTGTCCGAGCCCAGCGAGAGCGCGACTTCGCCCGCGGCGACGGCTGCAGCGGAGCCGCCCGAGGAGCCGCCGGGCACGCGCTCGGTATCCCAGGGGTTGTTGGTGCGGTGGAACGCCGAGCTCTCGGTAGAGCTACCAAAGGCAAACTCGTCCATGTTGGCCTTGCCCATGGGCAGGCAGCCGGCATCGAGCATGCGTTGGACGCAGGTAGCGGTGTAGACGCTCTGGTAGTTCCCGAGCATGCGGGAAGCGCAGGTGGTGCGCGTGCCCACGAGGTTCATGTTGTCCTTAATGGCCAGCGGCACGCCCGCAAGCGGGGGCAGCGGCTTGCCTGCGGCACGGTCGGCATCCACGCGCGCAGCGGCCTCGAGCGCAAGCTCGGGCGACACCTGCAGGAATGCCTGGACCCCGCCCTCGCGCGCCTCGATGGCGGCAAGGGAGGCCTGGGCCACCTCGGTAGCGGTAAAGTCGCCGGCGGCAACGCCCGCGGCAATCTGGGCGGCGGTAAGGGAATCGAAGCTCTGCGCCATTACTCGCTCTCCCCCTCTCCCAAAATGGACGGCACGCGGAAGTAGCGGTCGCGCGCGCTGCTGGCGTTTTCGAGCGCGACGTCGAGCGGCAGGTCGCGCTCGGGCTCGCGCAGGTCATCGCCCATCACGTTGGACAGGCTTCCGATGGGATGGAACGTGGGCTCCACGTCGGGCAAGTCATATTGCAAGACGGGCTCGAGCATCTGGACGGCGTCGTTCATGTAGGACGTCATCTGGGCGAGCTCGTCATCGGTCAGTGCGATCTTTGCGTACTCGGCGATGCCGCGCACGTCTTTCTCGCTGAGTGCCATAGGCGCTCCCTTCCGCATAACAGATAAACCGCTCTAGTATACAAGGCAACGCCGCTTGGAGCAGGCGCTTTACCTAAATGCAGCGAAAACGTAACGAGGGCGGCGGCTGGCAGGCTGTGGGCTGGCGATTCTGCAGCGAAACCGCACCGTCCATAGCGAAAAGCATCCCGACCACAGCGAAAACCGTCCTGCCCGCAACGAAAACCATCACAACATTCGACGCTTTTCGTCAAAATCGCGATTTTCATCGAATGTTGTGATGGTTTGGAGGCCCCGACCACCACAAAGGTGCCTGTCCCCACCGTGGTGGTTCTGGAGAATGTCCTATGCCGAGACCTTGGCCTTGCGGCGCTTGCGGACCGCGTGGACCACGATGTCCAGCAGCAACAGCACAATGGCCACGACCACGATGAGCACGGCAAACTCGCGCTTGCCCCAGTGGCGGCCGGCCAGCGACTTTTGCTTGTTGACGTCCTTCTTGTTGTACTTGGTGCGCACGCAATGCACCAGCAGGCGATGGTCGTTCACGCCGTAGGGCGTGCAGGTGACGAGCGTCACCTTGTCGGCGCCGGGCTCGATGGTCAGCGACTCCATCTCCTCGGGCAGCACCACCTCGGAGTCCACCATCTTGTAGGCGAGCGTCTTGTTCATGGTGTGCAGCAGCACCAGGTCGCCGGGCTCCAGCGAGTGGATGTCGTCGAACATGCTCAGGTTGCGCATGCCCGAGTGCGCGGTGAGCACGCAATGCGTCGAGGTGCCGCCCACCGGCAGGCTCGTGCCCTCCAGGTGGCCGACGCCCGCCATGAGGACTTCTTCGCTCGTGCCGTGGTAGATGGGCATGCTCACGTCGATGGAGGGGATCTCGACCCAGCTCATCATGGGGTCGCGGTCGAAGATGAGCTGCTGGGCGTAGGGCTCGATCTGGTCGGCGGGAAGCTCGGTGGCCTCGCCCGCCAGCTGCTCGTTAAAGGAGCGAGCCTGGAGCAGGATGCGCTCGCGCTCCTCGGCAGACAGCGCGTCAACGGTGCTGGACACCGTGCTGATCTGGTTGAACACGCCCGAGGCTTCGAGCCGGTCCAAGATCCACGGCCAGGTCATAAGACCCACGCCAATAAGGATGATGACGATGGTGATGAGCCGGTCGGCCCAGCGCGGCAGTCGCTTGCGGCGGCGCTTGGGCTTTGGTTGAGGTTTGGGCTGAGGGCTTGAGCCGCCGTTGGCCGCGGCGTTATTACTCTTCATATGTTTGGCGCCCTGCACCATCGCCGGTCACTCCTCTACAACTCAAGTTGTCTAAACAAATAATAGCCGATTAGCGAGCTTCCACGCCAGACAACGCAGCTAGACTGCACCGTCCAGTCGAGGATAAGCCAGCATTTGAGTTTTCAAAATGTCCCGAATCGGCTGGGCGATTCGGGATACAATGTCAATAGAAAACGACGCACCCCGCGTAAGTGTACGAGAGCGCGGGCGGCCTAGTTTTCAGCTTTAGTTAAATGCCCGGGATCCGACCCCCGGGCATTCTTATTTGCGCTTTCGGCGCAAATGCCGTCCACCGTCCGCACCGCGCGTGCGCCTACGGACCTTAAACCGAACCTCATA
>CABQMC010000174.1 GCA_902465115.1 uncultured Collinsella sp. | reverse complement strand
GATTAATGGATGGAAACGGATGTTCTATCGGGACACACATTTTGTCCTATAAGCCTGCAATGGGCGGAGCCGAAGCAGTCCGGCTCCGAAAAAGGCGGACGTCGTAGCGCCCGCCCTAAAGCAATCGAAAGCTCAAGCCAGCAAATCGGTCTAGTACACCATGCCCATGGCGTCCTGAACCTCTGCCAGGGTCTGATCGGCAATCTCGTTGGCGCGACGGTTGCCCTCGTGCAGGACGTCCTTCACATAGTCCAGATCGTTCTCGTAGCGCTGGCGACGCTCGCGGATCGGTGCGAAGTACTCGTTGACGGCCTCGGTCACGTACTTCTTGAGTTGGCCGGAGCCGCCCATGCCAATCTCCTCGGCAATCTCGACCTCGGAACGGCCGGTGCAGATGGCGGCCGTCGAAAGCAGGCCGGACACGCCGGGGCGGTTCTCGGGATCGAACGTGATCATGCGCTCGGAGTCGGTCTGGCTCTTCTTGATGCGCTTGGCCGTCTCCTCGGCGGTCATCGAGATGTTGATGGCGTTGCCGTAGCTCTTGCTCATCTTGCGACCGTCCAGGCCGGGCAGCAGCGGGGTCTCGGACAGCAGCGCGTCGACCTCGGGGAACACCTTGCCGTAGCGGTTGTTAAAGCGGCGTGCGATGGTGCGGGTGAGCTCGATGTGCGGCAGCTGGTCGCGACCGACCGGCACGACGTTGCCCTTGCAGAACAGAATGTCGCAGGCCTGATGCACCGGGTAGGTGAGCAGAAGGCCGGTAAGCTCGTGGCCCGAGGCCTCCATCTCGGCCTTGACCGTGGGGTTGCGCGCCAGCTCGGCCTCGGACACCAGCGACAGGAACGGCAGCATGAGCTGGTTTGCGGCGGGCACGGCGGAGTGCGCGTAGATCATGGTCTTGTCGGGGTCGATGCCGCAGGCAAGGTAGTCCATGACCATGTTGTACACGTTGTCCTGGATGTGCTCGGTGGTGTCGCGGTCGGTGATGACCTGGTAGTCGGCGATGAGCACGTTGGTCTTGGCGCCCATGTTCTGCAACTCCACGCGGCCCTTGAGGGTGCCGAAGTAATGACCCAGGTGCAAGCGTCCGGTGGGGCGGTCGCCGGTGAGCATGGTGAACTTCTCGGGCGTCTTTGCCAGGCCCTCGCGAATGGCGTTGCTCTTTTGCAGCGCGACTTCGTAGCTGTTCTCGTTTGGCATGATTGCTCCTAACGTATGCGTATTGGTCAAGATGATAACGCGTTTATTGAAAGGGGTGGGGCGTAAGTAGGCGAGGGGCGGGAGAGGGGCGGCTTGTGCGATGGGTGCGGCGCGGCTGCGCTTGGCCAGCGTTGCCTGGGCGCATCCTCGGCAGCTTATCCTAGAGCTTGTGGTGGCGCTCTTCTTTACGTTCCTCGGCTGCTTGCTCCTCCTGCTTAAAAGCGGGGTCGTCGGGGGTTACCAGCTCGTCCTCGTGTGTGCGCTTGTTGTAATGGTGGCGCAGGACGGGCTCAAAAAGGTGCAGGTGCTTGGCGAAGGCGGCCGAGCCAATGGCGAGCACGACAAAGATGAGCACGCGCGTGGGCACCTCGACCTGATTGATCGCGGCGGCGCCGGCCGAAAGCATGATGCACCAGGCGTAGATGAGCAGTACGGCTTGCTTTTGGTTGTAGCCCTCTTGGATCAGGCGGTGGTGGATGTGGCCCTTGTCGGCCTGTCCGATGCTAATGTGGGCGCGCTTGCGACGCACGATGGCGCTGAACGTGTCTATGATGGGCACGCCTGCCACGATGAGCGGGATGATGAGCGAGGTGAGCGCGGCGGTGCGGCTCACGTTGAGCAGCGAGATGGAGCCCAATGCGAAGCCCAGCAGCAGCGACCCCGAGTCGCCCAAGAAGATGCTCGCGGGGTTGAAGTTGTAATGCAGAAAAGCCACGCACGAGCCAAAGAGCGCGATGGAGAGCGCGGCGGCGTCGATACGGCCCGAAAGCATGGCCATCGTGAACATGGTGAACGATGCGATGCCGCAAATGCCCGTGGCCAGGCCGTCGAGCCCGTCGATGAGGTTGATGATGTTGGTGAACGCTACCAGGTAGATCACGGTGATGGGGTAGGCGAGCCAGCCAAGCATGATCTCGCCGGGGGCAAACGGGTTGATGATGACGCCGATTTTTAAGCCGCCGATGCAGGCGATGAGCGCGGAGAGTACCTGGCCGGCCAGCTTTTGCTTGGGCTTGAGCTGGAAGACATCATCGATCGCGCCGGTCGCAAAGATCACGGTAAAGGAGAGTGCCAGCACGGGGTAGCTGATGTGCAGGCGCGGGTGCGGTACCAAAACGGGCGGCCAGCCCAGGTACCAGGTGCCCAGGATCTGCACAATACAGGCGACGACGAGGCCCAAAAAGACCGCGGTGCCGCCCATGCGTGGGATGGGCTTAGTGTTGATACGGCGCTTGGAGGGATAGTCGACGGCGTCGAGCTTGATTGCCAGGCGCTTGACCAGGGGTACCGTGAGAAAGGTCGTGATAAAGGCAGCGGCCGCCACGCATAAGTACGGTATGAAGCTCGTGGATGAAGCCATGAATCAAAAAACCGCCAAGCGTCGAAGGAAAAGGTCAAAGGGCGCTACGCGCAAAAGGGCATAGCTGGCCCATGATACTCGACCGAGGGGGTGCGGGGGTTTACGCCGTGCGATTATCACGCGCTTACCAGATATTGGGATGTTGGCGGGGGTTCTGCCGAGCGCCGTTGGGTGTCATACGGGATCTGCGATGGCAATTTTTGGCAAAATCGGCAAAAGAAAACCACCCCCCACGTTACGAAAATGAACCCACCTAAAACAGGTGGGTGCCCTCATCGACTGTTCCAGCGTCCTTAACAACGAAGGATACCTGTACTAAGTACGACTGTGTGGGCTCCCTAAATAAACGCGACGGTTCACCCAGTTGCTCCGCGGGGGGCGGAATATCTACATCATAAAGCGGCACTTTATCGATTCCAGTCTTGACATTACAAAAATCGTGTCGGACGATTACGGCGCCTTGGGCTTGGAGCCGTCCGTGCGGTCCGGGCCCTTACGTTTGAGCTGCTGAATCGTTGTTTTGGAGCATGTTTTTATGCCGACGTCGTTGACCGAACTTTTTTCGCCCGCCTGCCATTTGTGTCCACGTCGTTGCGGCGCGGCACGCGACGAGGGCGCGCGTGGCGTGTGCGGCGCCGACGACACGCTTAAGGTCGCCCGCGCGGCGCTCCATATGTGGGAGGAGCCGCCCATTTCGGGCGAGGCCGGCTCGGGCACGATCTTCTTTAGCGGCTGCTCGCTTAAATGTATCTACTGCCAGAACCACGAGATCTCGACCGGCAATTTTGGCCTTGAGATTTCGCCTGAGCGCCTGGTCGAGATTATGCTGGAACTGCAGGACCAGGGTGCCAACAACATCAATTTGGTGACGGCGACGCACTATGCGCACCTGTTGCCTGCCGCGATTGCCGCGGCACGGGCGCGCGGGCTGGTCATCCCAATCGTCTACAACACGAGCGGTTATGAGCGCGCGAGTGCCGTGGCGGCGCTCGGCGACCTGGTCGATGTGTGGCTTACCGACTTTAAATATGCCGATGCCGGGCTTGCGCAGTCGCTCTCTCATATAAAGGATTACCCACGTGTGGCCGTGTCAGGCCTGGCTCAGATGGCGCGCGAGATCGAGCGCCGCGGGGGAGAGCTGGTGGATGAGGGCGGGCTCATGAAGCGCGGCATGATTGTGCGCCATCTGGTACTGCCGGGACATGCAGACGATTCGTGTCGCGTGCTGGACCTGGTGTGGCAGACGGTGGGCGATGTGCCGATCTCGGTCATGAACCAATACACGCCCAATGCACTTATGCGCGAGCAGGGCGGCGACCTGGCGCGTGCCGTGACGCGCGAGGAGTACGAGCAGGTGCTCGACCATGCCGACGACCTGGGCTTTACGACGATGTTCTGGCAAGAGGGCGGCGCGGTAGACGAGAGCTTCACCCCGGCCTTCGACACCACCGGTGTTCTCACCAGTGCAAAGTAGTGCGCACGCTGATGATTTTTCTGGGACGGG
>CABQMC010000173.1 GCA_902465115.1 uncultured Collinsella sp. | reverse complement strand
GGGTAGTCCCGCGTGCCATGACATCCGCATGATCAAAAAGGATGCACGGCGGTATTTTGCCTGCACCACAGTAATGGCGGGGCGTAACGTGGGGTGAATTTTGTCCCGTTCGGGCCAAAGGTCGGCAGTGATCTCGAGGCCCAGGGTCTCCCATAGGTAATCAAGCTCTTCGTCCATGGCGCCTCGATATCTACGTGATCATTGATACTTCGATTGTGTTGCCTGGTGCTATCGTTTTCGCGGTAGAATCTGCCAACGGTTGACGGCTACCGCTCGCGGCGTTTTGCCCTTCGTGTACAGCGGTCGGCTTCACAGGTCCTTCACGGGTTGGACTAAATTAGGCCAATTTGACTGAATTTCAAAAAAGTCAAAATTGGGGCTTGCGTCACGGCGAGACTTCCCGTATATTTCTTTCTTGCGCAAAGGCACAGCCGAGCGCAGCGATGCAGTCATTGGGATGTCGTCTAATGGCAGGACAGCGGATTCTGGTTCCGTCAATGGGGGTTCGACTCCCTCCATCCCAGCCATTGCATTTGCTACATATGGCCCGTTCGTCTAGCGGTTTAGGACGCCGCCCTCTCAAGGCGGAGATCACCAGTTCGAATCTGGTACGGGCTACCAAAATTGAACGCCCGGGCCTCGTAAGAGACCCGGGTTTTGTGTATTGACCGTATATACGGCGCCTGCCGTGTTTCGCTCAGATCGAGGAGTAGCCATGGATCTGCCCATCAGCTTGCAAGACATCACGTATGCCGAGAACTATCTGGCGCAGGGCGACCTGGCTACGGCGACGCCGCTGCTGGAGCGTCTGGTGGAGCTCGCCGAGGAGTATATCGACGCTGAGTGCAAGACGGAGGAGAAGCGCCAATACTTTAGCTTCGACAGCAAGTTTGAGCGCCTGGCCTATCGCCGCGTGGAGAAGGATCCGCGCGAGCTCGTGCAGGTCGAGGTGCCGTTTGACCGCCTGTACTCTGATATGGCGTTTGCCTACATTCGCCAGCAGGATTATGTGAGCGCTCGTAATGCCCTGATGCAGGCTGTGCGTTGGGACCCTATGAACTGCAACTATCGCTTGGATTTGGCCGAGCTGTTCCGCGCACTCGAGGACAAGCAGGAATGGGCATCGCTCTCGTTCTCGGTGCTGGAGCGTGCAAGCGATGGCAAGTGCGCCGCCCGCGCTTACGCCAATCTAGGTCAGTACTTCTTGGAGCCCGAGACCGAGAACGTTTCGGCTGCCGTGGGCTGCGCGCGTCTGGCGCTGCGCCTGGCGCCCAACGATGCGCATACGACGCGCCTGCTCAACAAGATCCATACCACCTATCCGGATGCCGCTGACGAGAGCGACGACCACGTGATGGGTGAACTGGCCCTGCAGGGCGTGCCGACCTCGCCTTCGGCCGAGATTGCCATCTGCCTGATTATGTGCGCGACCGATGCTGCAAGCGACGGCGACAAGCAGGAGGCGACGCGCCTGACGGTACGTGCTCGCGACTTGGTGGGCGAGGAGGCCTGCGCGGCGATTATCAAACTGGTGCGCGAGAGCGATGCCGAGCTCAATGCCGAGCGCAAGGCAAAGCGCGAGACTGCGGGCTCAAACGCCGATGGAGCCAAGGAGGCCGGCGATGCCCAGTAAGCGCGAGCGCAAACTCATTTCCAAGAATCGCTCGGCACATCACGAGTACTTTATCGATGAGACGTTTGAGTGCGGTATTGAGCTGAGCGGCACCGAGGTCAAGTCGATTCGCGAGCGCGCCTGCCAGATCACTGACACTTTTGCGCTGATTCGTGGCGGCGAGTGCTGGCTCATCGGACTGCATATCCACCCTTATAGCCATGGTGGCGTGTGGAATCGCGATCCCGACCGTCGGCGTCGTTTGCTGCTGCACCGCAAGGAGATCGACTTTCTTGACGGCAAACTTCGCAACCGTGGTTATGCGCTGGTTCCGTTGGAGCTCTACTTTAATACCGACGGCCGCGTAAAGCTGCTGCTGGGTCTGGGTCGCGGCAAGAAGCTCTACGACAAGCGCGAGGACATGGCCAAGCGTGATGTCCAACGCGAGATCGACCGCGCCCTTAAGGAACGCAACCGCTAGGCACTCTGTATAAGTTGCGGTGGAATACGGACTGTTTTGCCTGTTTGAGGGGCTATTCAGTCCCTATTTCACCGCAACTGCGGGCGTCTCATCTTTCTTACTGTTCTGACACATATGTCTCAAAGGCGGCGTCCGTTATGGGTGCCGCCTTTTTTGTGGGTACATACATTCATGAGGTTCCAACCCGAGTTAGGGGAGTGATCGTTATGGACAAAACTGCGTTCTTTACCATGCCGAGCGGTCTGTACGTGGTGAGCGCTGCGGCAGACGGGTTGCGCGCCGGCTGCGTCATCAACACTGCGGTGCAGGTGACGTCCATGCCGCCGCGTATTTCGGTTGCCGTGAACAAGGACAATGTCACCTCGGGCGTCATCGCATCGGCCAAAGCGTTCGCGCTGACCGTGATCGATCAGACCGCCGACATGCTCTACATCGGTAACTTTGGGTTCCGCACCAGCAGCGATTATGACAAGTTTGCCAAATACGAGACCCGCGAGACGGCTCTAGGCATGCCCTATGTGCCCGAGCACGCGGCGGCCCTGTTTAGCTGCCGTTTGATCGACACTGTGGATGTGGGCACGCATCTGCTGTTTATTGGCGAGGTCGAGGATGCCGAGCGCCTGAGCGACGAGACGCCGCTGACGTACGACTACTATCACAAGGTGCTAAAGGGCAAGACGCCGCCCAAAGCCTCGTCGTATCAAGGCTAGAAATGTTCTAAAAATACTTGCATTATGTTATTGAGAATATATACTAATAAGTAAGTACACCAGCAGTCACGTTCGAGAGGAGAACATCATGGCTGAGGAGAAGAAGACGTATAAGTTTGTGTGCACCGTTTGCGGTTACGAGGTTGAGGTCGACACGCCCGAGCTGCCCGAGGACTACGTGTGCCCGGTCTGCGGCGTCGGCCCCGATGAGTTTGAGCTTGTCGAGGAGTAGCTCGTAGACACACGGCGAAAGCCGAACATAGCTCTGTCCAAGGGCCCCGGTCGAATTCTCGGCCGGGGCCCTTTTGATTTATCTGACGGTTTAAAACGGTCTCACGTGTTACAGATTAAGACGTTACATCTGGACAGTCACGCCATCCCAATTACATCCCCGTTAGCAGCACGATGTCGAGAATCGTCACGATGACGCCGATCCCTACGAGCAGCGCGTTGAGCGGGCGCGAGTTGGCGTATTTGCCCATGACGCGGCGTGAGCTGGTGAGCCGTATGAGCACAAAGACCGTAATTGGCAGCTGAAGCGACAACAATGCCTGACTCCAGATGAGACCTTCAAAAGGATTTGGGACGACCAGGCACGCCGTCACTGCGCCGACGAAACAGGCCGCCACCCCGATCGAGGAATGTCGGTCGTGGATGTCGTATTCCTCGTCTAACATGCCCGCGGTGATGGTGCCTGCCGCCATGCCCGCCGTCACGCTACTCGAGAGGCCCGCAAACAGCAACGCCACCGCAAGGATGGTCGAGCTCGCCGGGCCCAAGATGGGGGAGAGCGTGGCCGCTGCGACGGCGAGGTCGTCTACGACAATGCCGTGCGCAAAGAAGGTCGTTGCGGCCAGGATGACCATGGCCGAGTTGATTGCCCAGCCCACGCCCATCGAAAAGAGCGTGTCGAAGAGCTCGTAGCGCAGACGCTCTTCGATAACCTGCTCGCCTTGGCCTTCGAAGTGCATGGATTGGATGACCTCGGAGTGCAGAAAAAGGTTGTGTGGCATAACGACCGCACCCAGGACACTCACGATAATCGCGGCAGAGCCAGTGGGCATACTGGGCGTGATCCAGCTTGCGGCGGCTTGCGGCCAGTCGACCTTGACTAGTGCAAGCTCGGCCAAAAACGAGAGTCCTACCACGCCTACGAAGGCGATGATCCAGCGTTCGGCACGCTTGTAGGAGCTCGTCATGAGCATCGCCATCGATACTGCCGCCACGATGACGCAGCCCGCGCGCACGGGCAGCCCAAAGAGCATCTGG
>CABQMC010000172.1 GCA_902465115.1 uncultured Collinsella sp. | reverse complement strand
GTCGTTGGGGACGTTCTTGAATGACTAGTCGTTTAAGAACGTCCCCAACGACTACTTCTATACAGCAAAAAGGGGTGCTGACCATTTCGGTCGGCGCCCCTTTTTAAGTTGCGGTGAAATAGGGACTAAATGAGGGCATCGGAGGCCAAAACAGTCCCTATTCCACCGCAACTTCATGGGGGCGTGCGACAATGCCCATCGAAAACGTTTGTCATCCTTGGGGGTCTATCTATGCTGTACGAGTTTTGTGCCGAGAACTTTGAGCGGGTGCCGGCAGCTATCGATGCCGGTGCAAAGCGCATCGAGCTGTGCGACAACCTTGCCGTTGGTGGCACCACGCCTTCTGCCGGCGTTATCAGCGCTACAGTCAGCTATGCTCACGAGCATGACGCGCGAGTGATGTGCATGATTCGCCCGCGCGGCGGTGACTTTCATTACAACCAAGACGAGCTGCGCATGATGGAGATGGACCTGGGCCTTGCCGTAAGCGCCGGCGTTGACGGCTTGGTCTTTGGCAGCTGCAAGCCCTGCGCTGGCGGATGGGCGCTCGACGAGCTTACGTTGGGCGCCCTCGTGATGGCCGCGGGCTGCGCGACCGAGGAATGCAAGCGTGAGCCCATCGACATCACCTTCCACATGGCGTTTGATCAGCTCTCGCCCGAGGCTCAGCTCGACGCGATTGATACACTTGCCGACTGCGGCGTTACGCGCATCCTCACGCATGGCGGCGCTGCCGGTACGTCGATCGAGGATAATTTCGATTACCTGACTCGTTTAATCGAGTATGCGGGCGATCGTTTGACCATCCTTCCCGGCGGCGGCATCACTACGGCAAATCGCGACGCGGTCGCGGCGGCGCTAGGCGTCTCCGAGCTCCATGGCACCAAGATCGTGCCGCTGGAGGTATAACCCGTGGCGCTGGTATTTGACGTTCAGCAGGCGAACGGTAAGCCCGACGACAATCGTCGTCCCGGCACCGCGTGCCCCTTTTGCGATACCGAGGAACTCGCCAATATCATCCGACGCGACGGTGACTGCATCTGGCTCGAGAATAAGTTTAAGACCTTGCGGGCCACTCGTCAGACCGTATTGATTGAGTCGTCCGACCACGACGCCGATCTGGTGACCTATGAGCCGGACGAGCTGCATCATGTTATGCGGTTTGCTCTGGGCTGTTGGCAGCAGATGATCGATTCCCAACAGTACTGCAGTGTGCTCATGTACAAGAACAAAGGCCCGCTTTCGGGCGGCAGCCTCGTCCATCCACACATGCAGATTGTGGGCTTGGAACAGGAGGACGGCTATGCGGCGCTGACCTCAGTCAACTTTGAAGGCATCGATGTTTGGCAGAGGGGAAGGGTTGCGGTCAACATCTCAACCGAACCGATTATGGGGTTCTTTGAGGTCAATGTTTCAGCCCCGCAGGGAATCGCCGCCAGCGATGGCGCGCGAGACCAAGCCGAGACGGACCTCTTCGCCGATGCGATTCAGGTAGCTCTGCGCTATATCCTGAACGAGCACCATGGTGGTCGCGCAGAGTCGTACAACTTGTTCTTCTACCACATGGACGGTCGGACCATTGCCAAGGCGCTGCCGCGTTGGGTGGTTTCGCCCTACTTTGTCGGGTATCGGCTGGCTCAGGTCAATGCTGAGACCACGCTCGATGTCGATGCGGAGCGACTCCGCGCACATCTGGAGGCGCTCACATCGTAAAGTGAGCGCCCGCACACTGCGGACGGTTTAGCGCGCCATTGCATCGCGGCCGGCCTCGACGCGCTTGCGCTGGGCGGCGCGCTCCTCGCCGGTCAGACGCTCAAAGAAGTGCCCGATAAGCGAGGCGAGCACCTGCTGAAACAACGTTCCACACATGACGGGAAACACAACTTCGCCCGGAAAGTATTGCGTGGCGACGACGGCGCCCGAAGAGATATTGCGCATGCCGCAGGTAAAGCACATGGTGGTCGTTTCGCTATATGGCAGATGCAGCGCGCGGGCGACCAGAATGCCCACGACAAAACCGCTGATGGCGAACACCAGAATAAAGAGGGCGACTTCCAGGCGCACCGCGTTCATGTGTAGCACGTACTCGCTCATGGCGGTGGAGTTGGACGCGATGACGCCCATCATCATAAATTTGCAGGCGGGCGAGAGCGCGGGGGAGAGTTTCTCGTGTCCCCAGCCGTGCGTGAGCTCGTTGATCACGATGCCGAGAACGGCGGGGATGGCGATCATAAAGGCCATGTTCTGCATCATACTCGGCACGTCGATCGAGACGGTGGCGCCTAGCAGGAGCTTGAGCGTGAGCGGAATCGTCACGGGCGATATAACCGAGGACGTCAGGATGATGGTGAGCGCGAGCGGGCCGTTGCCGCCGAACATGCTGATCCACATAAAGGCAGTGACTGCCACGGGTACGCTGTACTCGAGCACGATGCCGCAGACAAGGTTGGGGTTGGAGCCAAAGAACAGTGAGCCCATGGCATACGCCGCGATGGGGATGATCACAGCCGAGACAAATAACGCCAAAATCAGATGCAGGGGACGGTGGAACACCTCAGCCACCTGGTGGAAGGTGTTGCTGAGCGCGCCTTGGAACGTCATAAAGGCAAACAGGGTGGGAACGATGGGCTTGAGAACGCCGATCTGCTGAGGAAAGAGCACGCCGAGCGCCACGCAAATCGGAACGATGACCTGCATATGTCCTGCGAGAAATTTGCCCAGTCCAACCCATTGCTTCATATGCTCTTGTGACTCCCTTTGCTCGTGAATCCGTTTTGAATGGATATGCTAGACGCTCGCATGCGTCCGTGTGGCTGAAACGCTCGATTATTTCGAGGCTATTACCGCCCTCGTTTATCGAAACCACGGCGTGCTGGATGTTGTGCGTCCGCGCTGCACGGTATAATAAATCCGTTCAACAGATCTGCCTGCCGAAGCGGGCATGCACAGAGGACTCATCGCTATGAACCGTGAGAGGTATCGCGGCGACCTGCCCCTATCGGGGGTGGGCGCCTATGTCATCGCTTAAGACGACGCATCGCTGGGCGGTCGCTCAGCAAAACCCCGAGCTCGAAAAGGAGCTTTCGGCTGGCCTGGGCATACCCGGGCTGGTGGCGCGCATTATGGTCGCGCACGGCATTGGCTCCATCAAAGAGGGCCAATTGTTTTTGACGCCTTCGCTCGATCGCGACTGGGCGGACCCACTCGTTATTCCGGGCATGGTGGTCGTCGCCGACCGCGTTGAGCGTGCTATTCGCAGCCACGAGCGTATCGCCGTCTTTGGCGATTTTGACGTCGACGGCATTACGTCGACTTGTCTGTTGACCGAGGCGCTACGTTCGTTTGGCGCCAACGTCACGCCGTTTATTCCGCACCGCTTTGACGAGGGCTACGGCCTGTCGCGTGCGGCGCTCGACCGCGTCAACGAGCTCGCTCAACCCAACCTGATTGTGACCGTCGATAACGGTATTGCTGCCAAGGAAGAGGTCTCCTATCTGGAGAGTCTGGGGATCGATTTGGTGGTCACGGACCATCACGAGCCGTCCGACCAGGTGCCGCAGGGCGTGCCCCTGACCGATCCCAAGCTCGAGGACGAGGGCCCCTCGCGCGAGCTTGCCGGTGCCGGTGTGGCGCTTAAGCTGGTGCAGGTCCTGGGCGAGCGTTTGGGCAAGCCGTCGTATTGGCGTTCGCTGATAGAGGTCGCGGCGCTGGGCACCGTGTCCGACATGATGCCGCTCACGCCCGAGAATCGCGCGCTGGTTGCCGAGGGCATCCAGCAGATGCGCGTAACCGCTCGCCCCGGCTATATCGCGCTTGCCGCGCTCGCCAAGGCGGACCTTTCGAGCATTACGGCGGATGGCCTGTCATTCTCGCTCATTCCCCGCTTAAACGCTGCCGGTCGCATGGCCGATCCCAAGCTGGCGCTCGACCTGCTGCTTGCCCGCGATCCCATCGAAGCAAGCGCACTGGCGGCTGAGCTCGAGGAAATCAACCGCCAGCGCCGTGAGATCGAGGCGGAGCTCACGCGCGATGCCATGGCAAAGGTCGAGGAGACCTATGATGGCGGTCGCGCAGTCG
>CABQMC010000171.1 GCA_902465115.1 uncultured Collinsella sp. | reverse complement strand
GACGACCGCCGTGAGCAGAGCTCCGACCACATAGGCCAAGCCGTACCAGTAGATGGTGATGGGCCCCGCCGAAATGGCGACGGGATCAAGCATATGGTAGAAGTCGTTGAGCATGTCGACCCTCCTACTCCCTACATACAAATGCGGCCGCGGGCCTTTCGCTCGCAGCCGCATATTTGGGCGTAACGTCTATGCGGAGTACGCCGTCCGCAGCTTTCGCATCTTAGAACGGCGCGTACTCGTCGTACAGGTCCTCGGTCTCGCCGGAGGCATTGACCTGCTCGACACGGGTAACGCCGGGTACGTGCTCCTTGAGAATACGCTCAATACCCATGGACAGGGTCAGTGCGCTCATAGGGCAGCCGGCGCAGGCACCCTGAAGCTCAAGCTGGACGACGCCCTCGTCGTCGACGCCCACATACTCCATATCGCCGCCGTCAGCCTGCAGGTTGGGGCGGATCTCCTCAAGAACCTTCTTAAGCAGCTCTTCGTTAACAGCCACAGGGGCTCCTTTCTCACAATAACGCGGGCGCGCCCGCAGACAGAGCTATGTTACTACAGCCGTGTACCCGCTCACGAGCCGTCCATGCGCGCGGACACGACTTTCACGAGCAGTCAATTTGGGACGGGGCTTTTTTAGCTGCTTTTGCCGACGCCCGGCGCTAGCACACGCTGCCGCTACTGCTGAGTTTGTTCCCCGGTGCCGATGTGGACATCGACGATGACCTGGCGGTAGCTGATGCCGCAGGAGTCGAGAATGCGGCGACTGATGCGGCCGTCGTCGGTGTCGGCGTACTTATTGTCCAGGTAGACAACCTCGCCCACGCCCACCTGCGCCAGGATCTTGGCGCAGTCATGGCACGGGAACAGCGTGACGTAGACCGTGGAACCCTCAAGGTCTTTGAGCGAGCCGCGGTAGTTGAGCACGGCGTTGGCCTCGGCATGGACTACGTAGTTGTGCTTGTCCTGTAGCGGGTCATCGCTCGTGCCCCACGGGAAAAAGTCGTCGTTGAGTGCCGAGGGCGTACCGTTGTAGCCCACCGAAAGGATGCGGTGGTTGGTGCTGGCGATGCACGCGCCTACCTGCGTATTGGGATCCTTGCTGCGGCGCTGCGCGGCGATGGCTACGCTCATAAAGAACTCGTCCCAGCTAATAACGTCGCGGCGCTTGCCCGACGCGGTTTGATGAAGATCGTCCGACATGGCAGACACCTCCGAAATCGCAATAGTTTGACACATTGTAGCAGGTGAAAGGTGGAGACGTTTTTGTCCCACCGCCCCCATCGCTACGCGCGACGGGGCTTTTGATTGATGTGGTAGAGCTCGGCCAGGCCGCGAAGCGTCAACGCGTCATCGACCGTCAGGCTGTGGCCGACCAACGCCGCGAGCGCCTCGGCATCGTCGCCGGTGATGACGATGGGCACGCTGCCCTCCCCCGCCGCCTTGGTCGCGCGCATCTCGGCAAGCACCATGTCGAGCATGCCGTCGATACGGGCCACCTCGCCCAAGACCACGCCCGAGCGCATGGCCTCGCGCGTGTTGCGACCGATCACATGTGTGGGTGCCGAGGGCTCGACCTGCGGCAGGCGCGCCGCAGCGGCCGAAAGCGAGCGGGCGCCAAGTGCCAGACCCGGCGCGATGACGCCGCCGACAAAGGTTCCGCGCGCATCGATGACCTCGATATTGGTCGTAGTGCCCAGGTCGATCACGATGCACGGCGAGCCGTAGACGGCACGGGTCGCCACGGCATCGGCGATGCGGTCGGGGCCGATCTCGGCCGGATCGTCGTAGTGCACGGGCATGCCGGTCTTAAGTCCCGGCCCCACGGTGAGCACGCGCCCCGTGCAGGTGCGGGAAAGCGCCGCCTTCCACGGGCGCTCGAGCGCCGGGACCACGCAGCTCAGCACGGCCGCGGCGGGTACGAGCACACCCGGCATGCCCGCATCGGCCGCCAGTGCGGCCATGACCTGCACGAGACGCATGCGCGCCTCGTCTGCTGTGATGCTCGACGGCGTGGTGATCTCGCACGTCGCAAGCGGACATTCCTGCGCCGCGGCCGAATCCTCTGCAAACAGGCCAAAGCGAATGAACGTGTTGCCCACGTCGACCGTCAATATATATGCGCACCCATTAAGCATCGTCGGCGCTCCTTTCGTCTGCCCAGCAGTATATCCCTCCGGCAAACAGGGGTAGCTAAAATAGCCCCGTCCCAAAATGACTAGCTTGCGGCTATACTGGTGCGCGGTCGCGCGCGAGCTCACGCGGCGGCCCTTGGTAACCCGACTTCCCGCGC
This sequence comes from uncultured Collinsella sp., assembly GCA_902465115.1. GTDB lineage: Bacteria > Actinomycetota > Coriobacteriia > Coriobacteriales > Coriobacteriaceae > Collinsella. Next base: position 1,794 of record CABQMC010000171.1, on the reverse strand, counting down.
CGTATCCGTAGCGGCGCTCCCGGGGGAAGCGGATATACGCAAAGGAGTTCTATATGAGCAATCCCTCGAACCGTACCTCGATGCGCGGTCAACTCACGCTGCGCGGCGTCGTCATCGGCGTCCTTGGCTGCGTGATCATCACGGCAAGCTCGGCCTATACCGCCCTCAAGATGGGCGCACTCCCCTGGCCGATCATTTTCGCTGCCGTCATTTCGCTGTTCTTCCTGAAGCTCATGGGCAACGCCAGCCTCAACGAGGCCAATGTCACCCACACCATCATGTCCGCGGGCGCCATGGTCGCCGGCGGCCTGGCGTTTACCATCCCGGGCGCCTGGATGCTGGGCTATGCCGACCAGATCAGCTGGCTCGACATGTTTATCGTGGCGCTCGCCGGCACCATCTTGGGCCTTCTGGCGACAGCGCTCATCCACCGTCACTTTATCGTGGACGCCGCGCTGGAGTTCCCCACCGGCAACGCCGCAGCTCAGACCCTGCGCGCCACCGAGGCCGGCGGCAAGACCGGCAAGCAGCTCTTTGGCTCCATGGCCATCGCAGGCATCTACAGCGTGCTGCGCGACGCTCTGGGCGTGGTGCCCAGCATGCTGTGTACGCTCAATATCCCCGGCGTGACCTTTGCCATCTACAACTCGCCCATGTTGCTGTCCATCGGCTTTTTGGTGGGCTTCGCCCCCGTCGCCTTCTGGTTTGCCGGCGCGCTGCTGGGCAACTTTGGCATCATCGTTGGCGGCACCGCTGCCGGCCTGTTCGATATTGTGACCGCGCAGGGTATCGTCAAGTCCCTCGGTATGGGCCTTATGATGGGCTTTGGAGTCGCCGTCGTCCTTAAGGACATCCTGCCGCAGGTCGCCGGTATCGTCCGCGGTCTTGCAGCCGACAGCTCCACCGACACCGACGAGCAGTCGCTCATCTCGGGCTCGCTTAAGCTCGACGCCGGCGTCATCGGCCTGGGCACCGCAGCCATCGCCGTGATCGTTGCCATCGCGCTCGACCTCGGCCCCGTTCCGGCCGTCATCGTCACGCTGTTCACCTTTGTCACCACCATTATGAGCGCTCAGAGCTGCGGCCAGACGGGTATCGATCCCATGGAGATCTTTGGCCTCATCGTCATGCTCATCGTGGCAGCTTTCGCGCAGCTCGCGCAGGTCAAGCTGTTCTTTATCGCCGGCATCGTGGCCGTGGCGTGCGGCCTTGCTGGCGACGTCATGAACGACTTTAAGGCCGGAGCCGTACTGGGTACCAACCCGCGCGCACAGTGGGTCGGCCAGGCCATTGGCGGCATCGTGGGCGCCCTGGTCGCTGCCGCTGTCATGGTCGCGCTCGTCACCGCCTATGGTCCGGACGCCTTCGGCCCCGACAAGAGCTTTGTGGCCGCGCAGGCAAGCGTGGTCGCCACCATGGTCTCGGGTATCCCGAGCGTGCCGTGGTTCGCAGGCGGCTTTATCGCCGGCATCGTCATGTACTGGCTCGGCATTCCGGCCATGATGATCGGCCTGGGCGTGTACCTGCCGTTCTACATGTCACTCACGGCATTCCTGGGCTCCTGCGTCAAGCTCGCCTACGACAAGTGGTCCGCCCACCGCGACGCCACCGCTGGTCTTTCTGACGAGGAGAGGGCTGCCAAGGACGCCGCCTTCCAGGAGCAGGGCCTGGTTGTCGCCAGCGGCCTGCTCGGCGGCGAGTCCATCGTCGGCGTTATCCTGGCATTTGTCTCCGTGGGCTTAAGCCTGCTGGGCTAAGTCGAGCAGCTGCTCGACAGCAACCATATTGCCTACG
>CABQMC010000170.1 GCA_902465115.1 uncultured Collinsella sp. | reverse complement strand
CTCGGCACGGTATCGCTCGCGTCCCACAGCTCGGGATTGAGCGCGGGCGCATGCGGGTCCACAGCGCAATGCGAGCTCGTGCGCTCGTCGCCAATGGGCATGTATTCGATAAAGCGCAGGTGGATGGGGCGATCGAGCGTGAGCCGCGCAAGGGCCGCCACATCCTGGTTGAGCCGGCGCACCACAACGCAGTTGACCTTAACGGGTTCAAAGCCCCAAGCCAGCGCCGCGTCGATGCCAGCCATGGTCTGCTCGAGTCGACCCAGGCGCGTGATCTTTCCAAACAGCGTAGGGTCGAGCGTGTCGAGCGAGATGTTGACGCGGTTAAGCCCCGCGTCTTTGAGCTGCGGCGCCAGCTTGGGCAGCAGGGCGCCGTTGGTGGTGAGCGAGATGTCCTCGATCTGCGGAATCGCGCGGATGTCACGAATGAGCGGGATGATACGGCGGCTGACCAGCGGCTCGCCACCCGTCAGGCGCACGCGGCGAATGCCCTCCCCCGCCACCAGGCGCACAAAGCGGGCGATTTCCTCGGCGCTGAGTAGCTCGTCGTGCGCGCGGGGCGCCACGCCATCGGCCGGCATGCAGTAAATGCAGCGGAAATTGCACTTGTCGGTAACGGCAATGCGCAGGTAGTTGATATCGCGGCCAAAGCCGTCATGTTGCACGTGCCCGTCCACGCGGCCCTCCCCTCACGCGGCGTTCTATTCTTCGGAAAACATAATACCCCACGAGAGAATCATGCCGACACCCGTACGACAGGACAGGTCGCTTCGAGCAAGACCGGCTTCCCAAGCCCATCCTCTGCACAGACCATCACAACATTCGTCACTTTTCCCGTTTTTGGCAAAAAACGTCGAATGTTGTGATGGTTTACCTGCCCACAGCACCCCGCAGAAGGGCCAAAGCGCCCCTAAAGGCTGCCGTCCCAGTGCCGAATCACGAATTCTCGCAGGTCGTTCTGACGTTTCTGGAACGCTTCGCTTCGGTCGCACTTAAGGCCCATAGCGAGCGCGATGGCATTCATCGCCCGGTGCAATTGCAGCTGATGGGCAAACTGAGTCCCGGTGAGGACGATCATGCTAAAGCCCAGCGCGCTCAGCACGGTCATACGCTCCGCATCCGACGCGCTGCGCTGTTTATCAAGATGGTCCGAGCCGTTGTATTCAATCCCCGTACCACTCGCAGGCGCATATACGTCGATCTCGAAATACCCGGCCTTTGCGAGATACTTGAACTCGTTGGGAACATCGACCCGATGGTTGAGCTCGATCTTGGCGTATCCCAGCCCGCCCTGGGAACGTTTTGCCACGACCATGATTGCGGTGGCCGTCTCCATGGGCGACCGCGCGCCATCGTGCACGCGCTTGAGCACGGCGACCGCGCGTACAGCCCCCTGACGAGATCGGTTCTCGTTGCAATAAGCAATCAAGTCGGCAACGGTATACCTCTGCCCCATCTCGATATAATCGCCTGTCGACAGATGATTCAAATGGTATCGGGCGCAGATTTCGTAGCCATATTCCAGCTGCTCGGGCTCGCTCATCCACGAACCCGCTTGGACAAAGCACATGACCTCATCAACCACTAGAAGGCCCTCTGCCACCTCGATAAGATGGCCTGGAGGTACCGGCGCTCCAAACACGTGGCACCTAAACCCAGCCGGCGTCGAGCGCTCAAAATCGAAGTTGACGAGCGTGTCGATATGATCGAGCTCTTCTCGTGGAATACCGAGCGCAACCAGATAGTCGGTAACGATCCCAACTGCCGCTGAAGCCCTCAGCCCCTTGGCATCGAGCCCCAATTTGGGCAGGTCCGCGGTCGGCTCCGCCTCGTTAGCAAGTGAGTCCTCATCGTATAGGCTGCTTGCTCGCGAGAGCGGCTCGGACGGGCGCGCCACGTTGTGGTACAGCCAGGCAGTCTTATGGGACAGGACGATCGGCAGGTCCATGAGCCCTCCAATGGAGTCGGATAACCAACCTTATTCCCCTGCCCACGGGTCCGCACACCTTCGTGCGCAAGAAAGCGTTTCCACCCGGTCGAGTGGCAGAAAAACCATCACAACATTCGATGCTTTTCCCGATTTTGGCAAAAAACATCGAATGTTGTGATGGTTTGAGGCGAGGCGAGGGGCACGGAGGGGGTCAAAGTATCGTGCTCGGAGTGTGACTTTTTTCGCCCCACTGCCGACACAAACCTTGACTCTACAATCGTTGTAGGGTTTTCACTACACTGGTACGTAAACAGACCCAGCCAGAAAGCCCCGCCCATGGAACACGACCTCACACGCGGCAATGTCCTCAAGACCATTGCAGTCTTTGCCCTGCCTTATATGCTCTCGTACTTTTTGCAGATGCTCTACGGCATGGCCGACCTGTACATGATGGGGCAGTTTAGCGGCGCCGCCGGCATCACCGCCGTGGGCAATGGCGCGCAGACGCTCTACATTATTACCGTGACGCTCGTGGGTCTGGCCATGGGAACGACGGTTATCGTCGGCCATGCCGTGGGCTCGCGCCGCTTCGATCGCGCCGAGACCGCCATCGGCAACACCATCACGCTCTTTATGGGTGTCTCGGTGGTGCTGGCCGCTGTCCTGCTCGCACTGTGCCCGCAGATCGTGGCACTCATTGGCACGCCGGCCGAGGCAGTCGAAGGAACCGCCGCCTACCTGCGTATCTGCTTTGTCGGCATTCCCTTTATCGCCGCGTACAACATTCTTTCGGCCATTTTTCGCGGCCTGGGCGATTCGCGCTCGCCCATGTACGTGATCGGCGTGGCATGCATCATCAACATCGCGCTCGACTTTCTATTTATCGGCCACATGGGGCTCGGCCCCGTGGGCGCGGCGCTCGGCACGGTGACCGCGCAGACGGCCAGCGTTGCCCTCGCGCTCGTGTGGCTCAAGAGCCGCCGCACGAACATCCACGTTAAGCGCAGCGACCTGCGCCCCCAGCCCGAGGTGCTCGGCAGTATTCTTAAGATCGGCGTGCCTGTGGCCGTGCAGGACGGTTGCATCCAGGTAGCGTTTATGTTTATCACCGTCATCGCCAACCACCGAGGGCTCGTCGACGCCGCCGCCGTGGGCCTGGTCGAGAAGATGATCAGCTTTTTGTTCATTGTGCCGAGCTCCATGGGCGCCACCGTCAGCGCACTCACGGCGCAAAACGCCGGCGCGGGCAAGGGCGACCGCGCGCGTCAGGTGCTCAAGGACGCCATGACCATCTCGGTAGTGTACGGCTGCCTAATCACGGTGCTGATGTGGCTGGTGGCACCGGCGTTTATCGGCTTTTTTGCCAAGGACGCCGCAGTAGTCGCCGCCGGTACCGGCTATATGCGCAGCTACATTTTCGACGCGATTTTTGCCGGCATCCACATTTGCTTTAGCGGCTTTTTCGCTGCATACGGTAAGAGCTACATCGGCTTTGCGCACAACGTGCTGGCCGTGGCGCTCATTCGCGTGCCGGGCGCGTGGCTGCTGTCGAACGCCTATTCCGACACGCTGTTTCCCATGGGCATCGCTTCGCCGTGCGGATCGATTTTGTCGGCAGTCATCTGTGTTGTCGCGTTTACCGTACTCAACCGACGCGGGGCTTTTGACAAGTTGGTGGCGTAGCGGGACAACGCGAGATCGCCCTGATCGACGACATCATCAGCGACGACCCGGCGACCTACGTGACGCAAATCACGGTGCCCGTATCGCTAGGCTAGACCGAACCTCGTCTCTAGCTCGGTCAACGCCTCAAAAGCATCGCGAGACGCACCTGCCAAGCGCTCACGTTCCGCAATGCGAATTCGCGCCATCAGGTGCTCTTTTGCCTGCCCTTGGGCGTGCTTCGTGCGCCCTTCCGCCTGCGAGCAATTGCGATTCTCTATATCCATTACGCCTCCGGCACCTGACCAGTAGCTAAGATCTGCTCGAGTGCGTCCTCATCCAACACGGGCACGCCCAGCTGCTCGGCCTTGGTGAGCTTGGAGCCCGCTTTGGGACCGGCGACCAGATAGCTCGTCTTCTTCGACACGCTGCCCGAAACCTTGGCGCCGAGCACCTTGAGCGCCGCGCCTGCCTCGTCGCGCGTGCGGTTGACGAGCGTACCGGTGAGCACGAAGGTCA
>CABQMC010000169.1 GCA_902465115.1 uncultured Collinsella sp. | reverse complement strand
CTCCATGGACGACAGCGTCGAACGTATCGTGGGGAAGGTGATGAAAAGCAACGTGCGTACGATCGAGGCGACGGCGCGAACGCTCGATTACACCGTCTTGGAGCGATGCGCGGCCCGTCTTAAGCGGGCACGCGCGGTCAATCTGTTCGGTATTGGTGCCTCCCGTTTGGTCGCGCACGATCTGGCGCAAAAGCTCATGCGTGTCGACAAAGAGTGCCATCTGTACGACGACTGGCATGATCAGCTCTTGTGTGCCAAGAACATGCATGAGGGCGATATGGCAATCGCCTTTAGCTACTCGGGCTTGACGCAAGAGGTGCTGGACTGCACCGCCGAGGCTCAACGTCACAACTGTCCCGTCGTGGCCGTTACCAAAGTAGATGGATCATCCAAGCTTGCCACCATGGCCGATGCCGTGCTCGGCGTCGCTGCGAGTGAACCCTTGGTCCGCAGCGGTGCCATGGCTTCGCGTATGGCCCAGCTTATGGTTGTCGATGCCCTGTACGCTGCTTACGTTGCCAGCGACTACGAACGGGCGACGCATGTCATTAAGCAAAACTACATCGAGAAACAGGAAAGATGAGGTGAATGAAATGCTCGATTTAACAAAATTCACGACCGAACAGCGTAATCAAAGGTCAATGGACCTCGATACGATGACATCGCTGCAAATCGTCACGACGATGAACGATGAGGATCTTCGTGCCGTCCAGTCGGTCACGAAAGTGTTGCCCCAGGTTGCCACAGCAATCGACTGGGCTGCTGAGACACTCGAGCGCGGCGGGCGCGTCTTTTACATGGGCGCAGGCACCAGCGGTCGTCTGGGCGTACTCGACGCTTCGGAGTGTCCGCCCACGTTTGGCGTGTCACCCGATCTGATTGTCGGGCTCATTGCCGGAGGCGAGACGGCGTTTACCAAGGCTGTCGAAGGTGCCGAAGACAGCGAGGAGCTTGGCGCGAGCGACCTGCGGGAGCGTGGACTCTCGGACAAGGATCTTGTCGTTGGCCTGGCGGCAAGCGGTCGTACTCCCTATGTGGTGGGCGGCCTTGTGTACGCCAAGGCAACTGGGTGCAAGACCATTGCAATTGCCTGCAACCAAGGGTCGAAGATCGGGGAGAGCGCAGATCTTGCCATTGAGCCCGTGCCCGGTCCCGAGGTGCTGACCGGATCAACGAGGCTCAAGGCGGGAACGGTCCAAAAGCTCATTCTTAACATGATTTCGACCGGTGCCATGGTCAAGATTGGCAAGGTGTACCAAAACCTGATGGTCGATGTGCAGCAGACGAACGAGAAGTTGGTGGTGCGCGGCCAGAACATCGTGATGGAAGCGACCGACTGCACGCGCGAGCGCGCTGTTCAGGCGCTTGCGGATGCCGGCGGCCACGTAAAAACCGCTATTGTCTCGGTGCTGTTGGACTGCGATGCCGAGCAGGCTGCGGTAGCTCTTGAACGGGCGCACGGCCATGTCCGTACTGCGGTGAGTGGCCATGAGAAGAGCAATGCCGATGTCCAATAGGTGCACGGCGTGAGCTGATATGACATCTAGACGAGATACCCAATACAAGGAGGAGTTATGACGAACAAAGAGCTGGCTCAAAAGCTGCTGGACCTTTTGGGCGGTAAAGACAACGTGCTCGCAAACGCGGCGTGCATGACGCGCCTGCGCGTGACCGTCAAAGACACGGGCAACGTCGACACGGAGGGCATTAAGGCGCTCGACGGCGTGATGGGCCTGGTTGAGGATGACACGATGCAGATCGTGCTGGGTCCGGGCAAGGTGAATAAGGTGCTCGAGGAGTTCTCCAAGCTCACCGGCCTTGCGAAAGGCGTTGCTGACGAGAGCGTGGTTGACGCTGCGGCCACAAACAAGGCCGCGCAGAAGGCCAAGTACGAGTCTAAGCCGGTTCAGGCCTTCCTCAAGAAGATTTCCAATGTCTTCGTCGCCCTGCTTCCCGGCATCATTGCGGCTGGCCTCATCAACGGTATCTGCAACGTCATTAACGTCTCGACGGCAGGCGCGCTTGCAGGCGAGTGGTGGTACCAGGGCATTCGTTCCATGGGCTGGGCCCTGTTTGCCTATCTGCCCATCTTGGTGGGCTATAACGCGGCACGTGAGTTTGGTGGCTCCGCTGCGCTGGGCGGCATCGCCGGCATGATGTGTATCGCCAACAGTGCCATGCCCCTGCTTGCGCCTGGCGCGGCTGATCCTGCCACTGCCATTCTGCTGCCGCTCACCAGTGCGCAGTACAACCCCGCAGCGGGCGGCATGATCGCGGCTCTCATCGCTGGCGCATTTTTTGCCTGGATGGAGCGTCAGATTCGCAAGGTTATGCCCAACGCACTCGACACGTTTTTGTCCCCGCTGCTGGTGCTCATCATCGGCGCCTTTGCTCTGATGCTCGTCATCCAGCCGGTTGGCGCATGGCTGACGACTGCCATCTTTAGCGTTTTGACCTTTATCTTCGAGAAGCTGGGCGTCCTGGGCGGCTATATCCTGTCGGCAGGCTTCTTGCCGCTGGTGTCCGTCGGCCTGCATCAAGCGCTCACGCCGATCCACGCTATGCTCAACGATCCCGACGGCGCTACCAAGGGCATCAATTACCTGCTTCCCATCCTTATGATGGCTGGCGGCGGCCAGGTCGGTGCCGGTTTGGCGCTGTACTTTAAGACCAAGAACGCCAAGCTCAAGAAGTACGTCGCAGAGTCCATTCCCGTTGGAATCCTGGGTGTGGGCGAGCCTCTGATGTATGCTGTTACGCTGCCGCTCGTTCGTCCGTTTGTGACGGCCTGCCTGGGTGCCGGATTTGGCGGCGCGCTCGCGGCGCTGCTTCACATCGGCACGGTTTCTCAGGGCGTTTCCGGTCTGTTTGGCCTGCTGATCGTTGTTCCTGGCCAGCAGCTCGGCTACGTTGCCGCTATGCTGCTTGCCTATGCCGCCGGCTTTGTCCTGACGTGGTTCTTTGGCGTCGACGAGCAGAAGATCAACGAGTTCTTTGGCGAGTAGTTTGATATCGCGAGCCGTGTTGCTCGGGGCTCGCGGCGCGCGGCAGATTTCTTGATGCTATGGTTGTGCCGGCGGGGCTAACTGCTCCGCCGGCCTTTTTTAAAGGAGCGTTGAAGCGTGAAAACGGGTATTTCGATTTATCTTTCCAGCCCTCTGCAGGATATTGAGCGGACGATTGAGCGTGGTGCCGAGGCGGGTGCGCGCTATGCGTTTACCTCACTGCATATTCCCGAGGATGGGGGAGCGGCGTATGCAGATAAAGTCCGTCATGTGCTGTCGCTGCTTTCCGCCCGCGGCATTGCGCTCATTGCCGATGTGGGGCCGCGTACGTGCGATTTGCTCGGGCTTGAGCGTATCGAGGACCTGCGCGATCTGGGGTTGGAATACCTTCGTTTGGACTATGGCTTTAGCGCCCAGCGGGTCGCGGAGCTGTCCGGTGTATTTCGCATTGTGGTCAATGCATCGACGGTGAGTTCTGATGAAATCGCATCGTGGCGTGAGGCCGGTGCCGATGTGACTCGTTTTGCCGCCTGCCACAATTTTTACCCCAAGCCTTATACCGGTTTAGCTCTTGAAGATGTTGCTCGGACGAATCTTCGTCTTGCGGCGCTTGGATTCGAAATCATGGCTTTTGTGCCGGGTGATGCTAACGTTCGCGGGCCGGTATTCGAGGGACTGCCGACGGTCGAGGCGCAGCGCGGTCGCGCGTCAAAGGTTGCTCTCAATATGCTTGAGCTTGCACATGGCGCCGATTGCGACATTGTGTTGGTCGGCGACCCCGATCTATCCGATGCGGGCTGGGCGCAGTTTGCTCAAGTTTCCGCCGGATACGTGGACCTGCAATGCGAGCTTGAGCCCGGTTATGCCTATGTGCGCGGGCAGATTCATCACGACCGGCCCGACTCGAGCGTCCTCATCTTTAGGTCTCAGGAGTCACGTACGACGCATAAGCCGGATTCCGTGCCGACGGATGCCGGAGCCGGCCTGCCGCGAAAGGCGGGGTCGATCGCTGTGAGCAATAGCGGATATGGGCGCTACGAAGGCGAGCTTGAGATTGCGCGGGTCGATCTTCCCGGTGACGAGCGCATGAACGTTGCGGGCCATATCACGCCCGAGGCA
>CABQMC010000168.1 GCA_902465115.1 uncultured Collinsella sp. | reverse complement strand
GGCTGTGCGTCGGCGAGCTCGCCCGCCACGCCAGCGTCGGCTGCGGCTTGCGCGTGCGCGGCGCCCAGGTCGACCTCGAGTGACAGACCCGCCTGGCGCAGACGTTCCAGCACGGCAAGGTTCTCGGGCACGGCCAGGAACTGCTTGACGCTCGCCGCAATCTTGGGACCGATGCCCTCGCACTCGGCGATGTCCTCTTCGCTCGCCAAGATGAGCTTGTCAATCGACAGGAATCGCTCGGCGATGACCTCGCCCACACTCTTGCCCACGTGGCGGATGCCCAGGGCAAACAGCACGCGACCGAGCGGCTGGCTCTTGGACTTGTTGAGCTCGGCGATGATTTTCTCGGCCGTCTTGAGGCCCACCGGAATGGGGTCGCCCTTCTTGACGCCCTTTTTGCTGTTGGAGCTGGCATAGGTGCGCCCCGTGTCCAGGCCTGCGATGTCATCGACCGTGAGCTGGTAGAAGTCTGCGACATCGTGGATCAGGCCGGCGGCGATCATCTTGTCGACGATCTCGTCGCCCAGGCCGTCGACGTCCATGCAGCCGCGGCTCACCCAGTGGAGCAGGCGCTCCTTGAGCTGCGCGGGGCAATCGATGGAGACACAGCGGTAAGCGACCTCGCCGTCCTCGTGGACCACGGGGCTGCCGCACACGGGGCAGACTTCGGGCATGTGCCAGTCGACCGAATCGGCCGGGCGCTTGTCGAGCACCGGGCCCACGACCTCGGGAATCACGTCGCCTGCCTTGTGCACGATGATGGTGTCGCCCTCGCGCACGTTTTTGCGACGGATCTCGTCAATGTTGTGCAGCGTGGCGCGCGCGATGGTGGAGCCGGCGACCGTCACCGGGTCGAACTCGGCGACCGGCGTGAGCACACCGGTGCGGCCCACCTGGATGCGAATCTCGCGCAGGACGGTCTGCTTTTCCTCGGGCGGAAACTTAAAGGCAATGGCCCAGCGCGGTGCGCGGGCGGTAAAGCCCAGATCGAGCTGTTGCTGAAAGCTGTCCACCTTTACGACCACGCCGTCGATGTCGTAATCCAGGTCGCCGCGGTGCTCGAGCGCCTTGGCACAGAACTCGTGAACCTCGGCGGGTGTGGCGCAACGAGCCACGTTGGGGTTGACGCTAAAGCCGGCGCTACGCAGCCAATCAAGGAACTCGCGCTGGCTGTGGACGTGCAGCGGGTCGGTATCGGCGATAGCATAGATAAAGGTAGCGAGATCGCGGCGCGCTGTGACCTTGGGGTCCTTTTGACGCAGGCTGCCGGCGGCGGCGTTGCGCGGGTTGGCGAAGGGGTCGCGGCCCTCGGCATCAGCCTCGTCGTTCAGACGAACAAAGCTGCCCTTGGGCATGTAGACCTCGCCGCGTACCTCAATGGTGCGCTCGCGGTCGGCACCCATATGGGCGAGCGCCGGCTCGGACAGATGCATGGGCACATCCTTGATGGTGCGCACGTTGAGCGACACGTCCTCGCCCGTGGTTCCGTCGCCACGTGTGGCCGCGCGCACAAAGGTGCCGTTTTGGTAAGTAAGCGCCACGCCCAGACCGTCAATCTTGAGCTCGCAGGTATAGGTGACGCTACCAGCGCCAAGCGCATCCTCGGTGCGCTGGAGCCATGCGTCGAGCTCGTCCAGATCCATGGCATCATCCATGGAATACATGCGCGCCATATGCGTGACCGGCGTAAACTGCTCGCTCACGAAGCCGCCCACGCGCTGGGTATAGCTATTGGGCGTCACCAGGTCGGGGTAGGTCACCTCGATTTCCTGCAGCTCAACGAGCATTTTGTCAAAGGCGGCGTCCGTGATCTCGGGCGCATCGAGCATATAGTAGCGATAGGCGTGGTAGTCGAGCTCGTGGCGCAGCTCGGCCGCGCGCGCTGCCGCCTGGGCACGGGCGTCGGTCGGTGCGGTGGCTTCCACGGTCGCGGGCGTTTCGGTATCGATGTCCACGCCGTCACCAAACAGGCTCGATTGCTCCATAGCGGCACTCCTTCGCTCGATTTCAAACGGATACTAGGGTACCACCGGTCACGATGGGGCCGAATAACCCTTTCGAACCGCACCGAAATGGCAGCGGCCAGACCGGGGCGGACAGTTAGTTCAGATACGTATAAATCCTAGAGCTGAATCAGGCACGAACACCCCTGTTTCAACTAATTTGGGCTCCTCGAGACCATGTAAACGTCCCACTCTCCCTTCCAAACACCCATTCGAGCCCCATCCCAATCAAAAATTGCTCAAAACGCATCCCAAGCTGCCCCAGATTTATACGTATCTGAACTAACTGTCCAGACCATTACGAACCAGGCCTCTTGTCAGCCCCAAGTGATCCGTTTTCCTCCGTCCCCAACGGATCAATAAGAAAAGAGGGGGCTGCCCCGCGTTGGCGGGACAGCCCCTCTGGCTTCGATATGTGCGAAACGGCTCGCTAGTAGCCCTGGCCGTAGCCCTGGCCCTGACCCTGCTGGCCCAACAGCTCCTCCAGGTACTGGCGCAGCTGCTCGTCGGTAATACCGCCGTTGCCGGTGTCGGTCGAACTGTCGTCCTGCTGCTGGTTCTGCAGCTCTTCATCGGAGCCCAGCTCGACGGTGACCTTCTTCTCTTCCTTGCCGCGCATGAGCGTGATTTCGACTTTCTCGCCCACCTCGTGGCTGCGCAGCGCAATGATCAGGCCATCGGCGCTCGTAATCTCATCGTCGTCCAGCTTGGTAATGACATCGCCCTCTTGGATGCCGGCCTTGGCAGCAGGACCATCCTCAACGACGCTCGCCACATACGCGCCGCTATCGGTGCTCAGCTTGTTGGTGCGGGCGTTGAGCGCGTTGACGCTCGAAAGCGTGGCGCCCATGTACGGATGCACCGGCGTCTTGCCGTCGATGATCTGGTCGGCAATGTTCTTGGCATAGTTGACCGGAATGGCAAAACCCACGCCCGAGCTGGAGCCCGAATAGCTCTCGATGAGCGAGTTGATACCCACGAGCTCGCCATTGTCGTTGACGAGCGCGCCGCCGGAGTTGCCCGGGTTGATGGCGGCATCGGTCTGAATCATATTGGCATAGATGGTGTTACCGCTGGTAGAGCTCATGGCCGTGGAGCGGTAGAGCGCCGAGACAATACCGGTGGAGACAGACTGCTCGTTGCCGAACGGCGAGCCGATCGCCATAACCCACTCGCCCACGTTGAGCTTGGAGGAATCACCGATCTCGATCGGCGTGAGCTTGGAGGCATCGGCATCCTTGAGCTTGATGACGGCCAGGTCGCTCGAAGCATCGTTGCCCACGAACTCGGCCTCATAGGTGGTGCCGTCGTCCATGGTCACCACGTACTGGTCGTAACCATCGACCACGTGGTTGTTGGTGAGGATGTGGCCCTCGGTATCGAGCACCACGCCCGAGCCAACGCTGCCCGAGTTGTCCGACTCGTCGGCAGACTGCGAAAGCGAGCCATTCTGGCTACCGCTCGAAGTGGCGGTAATGGAAACCACGGAGGGCAGGGCCTTGGCAGAAACGGCCTCAGCCAACGTGGTGTCCTCGGAATCAATCGTGATCTTTTGCGTCGATGAACCCGAAGCGCCCGCCGTCACGGCATTCTTGCCGCCACCGATATTGAGCGTGCCGCTCATAATGAGCGCAATGACCAGCAGGGCGCCGCAGGCACAGCCGGCGAGTGCCGTAATAAAGATCGGCAGCTTTTTGGTCTTGGTCTTGACCACCGTGTGCTTGTTTACGACCTGTTGGCCGCCCAGCGGCTTGCCGGTCTGTGTGTCGTAAGCCTGCACGTAGGGAATGTTGCTGCCGGCAGGCGTCGACTCCACCTGTACGCGCGGCTGCTGCTGAGTCTCGCCGGCATTGCCAACATCCTGGGGACGCTGGGAATCGTTCTCGCTCATAGCTGCGATCCTTTCGTCAAATAACCAAAGGCCCGCCAAACATGTGGCGGGCCATCATTGTTCACGTTGAGTTGTACCCCAATATGCGGGCGAACGTGTATGAGAACGCAATCTTTTAGGAAGGCTTAAGTTCTTCTGCAAACCCGAAAGGAACCCGCACATGCGGCAAAACCACCACAAAGGTGCCTGTCCCCTTTGTGGTGGAAATCTAGTCCTTAAACAGATAGCCCACGCCGCGGACGGTGGT
>CABQMC010000167.1 GCA_902465115.1 uncultured Collinsella sp. | reverse complement strand
ACGAGCGGGGGCTCCTATCTTTTTAGTGCCCTCGGATTGGGTCATAGTGTCTGTCGTTGCCAAAACATCGGCGTTGCCGGGCCGGCACTTGGGGACGTTCCTTTTCTGCCGGCACCTGGGGACACTCCTTAGCCGTTGGGGGCGTTCTTAAACGACTGGTCTGGGCGGCGGCCGTGTGCTGCTGTCCGCGTGGCGGCGTATAATCGGCGGCAGATGACTTGAACGTTAGGAAACCATGACCGATAACATGCAGCAGATGGCGCTCGACACGCTCGGCGCCTATTTTGGCTACACCTCGTTTCGCCCGGGACAGGACCGCATGGTCGATGCGATCCTTGCCGGTCGCGATGCGCTGGGCGTGATGCCCACGGGCGCCGGCAAGTCCATTTGCTACCAGGTACCCGCGCTCATGCTGCCCGGCATTACCTTTGTGGTGAGTCCGCTGCTGTCGCTTATGGAGGATCAGACCCGCGCATTGCTCGCGGCGGGTGCACGACCCAGCTATCTCAACTCCAGCCTTACTCCGGCCCAGCAAAACACCGTGCTCAAGCGGGCGCGCGAGGGCCGCTACCAGCTTATGTACGTGGCGCCCGAGCGCCTGCTCGAGCCGCGTTTTTTAGCCTTTGCGCAGGAGGCCGCGGCGGACGGCGGCATTGGCGTGCCACTCGTGGCAATTGACGAGGCCCACTGCGTAAGCCAATGGGGCCAGGATTTCCGCCCCGCTTACCTGCAGATTCGCGAGTTCATCGATTCCCTGCCGCAGCGCCCCATTGTGGCGGCCTTTACGGCGACGGCGACTGAGCGCGTGCGCGTGGACATTCAGCAGATGCTCGGTCTGCAAAACCCCGCGACGGTGGTGACGGGCTTCGATCGCAAGAACCTCTACTTTGGCTGCGAGGAGATGGGCGACAAGGCCAAGACCGCCTGGGTGCGCGACTACGTGATCGCGCATTCGAGTGAGAGCGGCATCGTGTATTGCTCCACCCGCAAGACCGTCGATGCGTTGGCAGGTGAGCTTGCCGAAGCGCTGGGCCCCAGCGGCATTCGCGTTGGCCGCTACCATGCCGGCATGGGCAACGACGCCCGCCGCCAAAGCCAGCGCGCCTTTATCGACGACGATATCCAGGTGATGGTTGCCACCAACGCCTTTGGCATGGGCATCGACAAACCCAACGTGCGCTACGTGATTCACAACAACGTGCCCGAGAGTATCGAGGCCTACTACCAGGAGGCTGGCCGCGCTGGCCGCGACGGCGACCCGGCCAGCTGCCACTTGCTGTGGAACGGTAACGATTTTCGCATGCGCCGCTTTCTGATCGACCGCGGCGATGCTGCCGACGAGGCGCTCGACGACGAGCAGCGCGCGTGGGCGCTCCAGAATCGATATCGCCTGCTCAGCCAGATGGAGGGCTACTGCAATACCACCGGTTGCCTGCGCGAATACATGCTGCGCTACTTTGGCGACGAGGCCGCGGCCGAGCATGCGGCTGCGGCTGGCGCGGGCACCACCGCCACGGACGACGCCGAGGGCTGCGGCAACTGCAGCAATTGCCTCACGCAGTTCGAGGTCGAGGACGTCACCGATATGGCCCGCGCCGCTGTGCGCTACGTGGCCGCGCGACCCATGCGCTTTGGCAAGTCGCTCATCGCCGACGTGCTTCACGGCGGCAACACCGAGCGCATTCGCCAGATGCATCTGGACGAGGACCGCGGCTATGGTGAGCTGTCGAGCGAATCGGCCGGGCGCATCAAGGACATCATCGGCCAGCTGTGCGGCCGCGGTTATCTGGCTACCTCGCAGGGGCAGTACCCGGTCGTGGGGCTGGGCCCGCGCGCCGGCGAGGTCGAGGACGAGGCGTTTGCCTTTACCGTTAAGCGTCGCGCGTCCAAGCGCAAGGCCTCGGCCCGTGCCCGCCGTGCGGTTGATCTGCTGCGCGAGGAGGCCGAGCTGGATCAGCGCCCGCGCGTGGGTGACGATGTCGAGCTGTTCGAGCGCCTGCGTGCCCTGCGCAAGGAGATTTCGACCGAGCTGGAGATAGCGCCGTACATGGTCTTCTCCGACAAGGCCCTGCGCGGTCTGTGCCGCCTGCGCCCGCAGACGCGCGACGAGCTTATCCAGGTCAACGGCATCGGCGAGAAAAAGGCCGATGCCTTTGGCGAGCAGTTTATGGCAGCGATTGAAGAGTTTGAGTCCGAGCATGCACGGAATGGAGCGTAATGATGGCATCCGACGATAAAACCGAGCGCACTGAGGTGTCCGCCGTGCCGCTGTACCAGCAGGTAATGGACGACCTAAAAGGCGAGATCGCGCGTGGCGTGTACGCATCCGGCTCGCGCATTCCTTCCGAGATGGAGCTCGCGAAGTACTACGGCGTGGGACGCATCACCGTGCGCCGCGCCATCGAGGAGCTGTCGCGGGCGGGGTATCTCAACCGCCAGCAGGGGAGGGGCACGTTTGTGTGTGCGCCCAAACTCAAGCGCAAGATTGTCCAGAAGGGTGATGTTCAGAGCTTTTCCGAGGGTTGCGCTGCCAACGACATGGTGGCCGGAGCATGCCTGGTGTCGCGCACGGTGGTTGCGGCGACGCGCGAGGACGCGGCGTTTTTTGGGGTGGAACCCGGCTGCGAGCTCATCGTGGTCGAGCGCGTGCGCACGGCAGACGGCGTGCCCGTCATGCTCGAGAACAACGCCTTTGTGCTGGCCGACCATCCCTATCTGCAGACGCTTGCCGACAAGGATCTCACGGACAATTCCATCTTTGCGCTCGTTGCCGAGCATTCGGGCCGCGCGCCGCTCAAGTCCGACCCCTGTACTGTGGAGATTGCGCTTGCCGATGCTCAGGCGGCCTCGCTGCTGGAGGTGCCGGTCGGCGAGCCGCTCTTCTATATGGAGGCGTACTTTACCGATGAGGACGAGCGGCCCTTGCTGCTCGGACGCCAAAAGATCGTGGGTTCGCGCTACGTGTTCGACATCTAACGTCCACAGATAGAACGATATAGAACAAATTTGGTGAGATGGCTTCACGTGCGTCGTCATGCGTGCTATAAATAGGACAACATAGAACGACCGCAGGTACGAGCTGACGTCGTTCAAAACCGCCACACAAGGAGGAGCATCACCATGAACGCACACGATCTGATTCAGGAAATTATCGAGCGCAAGGGCAAGATTGAGAATGTCTTTTGGATCGCCTGCGGCGGTTCGATGATCGACCTGATGCCGGCCAACGAGCTGCTCAAGCGCGAGGCAACCACGTTTACCTCGACGGTCTACACGGCACGCGAGTTTTGCCTGATGGCCCCCAAGAGCCTTGGCGAGAAGTCGCTCGTCATCGCCTGCAGCCATAGCGGCAATACGCAGGAGGTCGTCGACGGCTGCGAGATGGCGCTGGCCGCCGGCGCCGAGGTCGTGGCCATGACCGACTGCGAGGGCTCCAAGATCGACAACGGCAAGTGGACCACCTGGGTCTACCCCTGGGGCGAGGGCGTGCCGCAGGCCGAGGTGCCTCAGGGCATCGGCGCTCTGATCGCCGCCGAGCTGCTCGACCAGCAGGAAGGCTACGAGGCACTCGCCGACATGTACGAGGGCCTAAAGCAGATGGATGCGCTGCTGCCCGCCGCCCGCGAGAAGGTCAACGCCGAGCTGGGCGCCCGTTTTGCCGAGCTCTGCCAGCAGCACAAGTTCTTCTACATCCTGGGTTCCGGCCCCAACTTTAGCCAGACCTACGCCATGGCGATTTGCTCGCTTATGGAGATGCAGTGGCAGCACTGCTGCTACATCCACTCCGGCGAGTATTTCCACGGCCCGTTCGAGGCTACCGAGCCTGGCGTGTTCTACTTTGTGCAGCTTGGCGCGGGCGAGTGCCGCCCCATGGAGGAGCGCGCTCTTGCGTTCCTCAACACGCACACCGATACGGTCATGGTGCTCGACGCGCTCGAGTACGGCGTGGGCGAGGTGCCTGCCAGCGTTCGTTCGTTCCTGGAGCCGATCTTCTTCTACAACATGAGCTGCGAGCTGCGCGCCGCGCGCGGCAAGGTCTTCGACCACAGCCCCGAGGTTCGTCGCTACATGGGCATCGAGCAGTACTAGGTAACGGGGAAAGCATTCACCTTCGATTCGCAAGCGTGTCGCGTGAGTCAAAAAAGCGGGCCGCGCCGGGGATTTCC
>CABQMC010000166.1 GCA_902465115.1 uncultured Collinsella sp. | reverse complement strand
GTTTGCCGAGGCCGCGGTGGATGTTGCCGTGCTCGAGGTTGGCATGGGCGGTCGTTGGGACGCCACGAGTGCGACTGATCCCGTCGCCGTTGCCATTACGGGTATTGGGCTCGATCACACTCGTATTTTGGGCGATACGCTCGAGACCATTGCGGGGGAGAAGGCTGCGGTTATTAAGCCTGGGCGTCTGGTTGTTTTGGGCGAGGGCACGCATGAGGCGAGCGTTCAGCGCGTGATGGATGCCCGCTGCCGCGAGTGCGGCATCGTGCCGCTCGTGGTAAGTCACGCTACGACTAAGGTGCCGGCGCATGTGGGCGACACGGTTGAGTTCAGCTGCACCACGCCGCGTGCGATCTATACGTCGAGTATGGTCAAGCCGGCATATCAGCCGCAGAATGCCGCGTGTTCGATTATGCTGTGCGAGGGCTATCTGGGCCGCGAGCTCGACCACGAGTCGCTCGACGCTTCTCTTATGGGCTGCCCCACGCCGGGTCGCTTTGATGTGCTGGGAACCGATCCGCTCAAGCTGATCGACGCCTGCCACAACCCCCAGAGCTGCGAGAACTTTGTAGGCGCGCTGGATGAGATCGATCCGTGCGTGGAGAATCGCCCCACGCTGCTATGCGCCGCGCTGGCAGACAAGGACGTGGCGGGCATCGTCGACGTCCTGATTCCGGCCTTTCCGCGCGTAGTCGTGACCCAGACCGATTCCGACCGCGCCCTGCCGGCTGAGGAGCTCGCTGCCCTCGTTGATGCCGATAAGCTCGTGGGCGTATACCCGAGCGTGTCCGAGGCCCTCGCTGCCTTTGATGCCGCGGGCGAGTCCTTCGTAGCAGCCGGCACTATCACCTTAGCCGGCGAAGTAGCCGGCCTGCTGCGCTAATCCCGTCCCCTCATCAGTTGCGGTGAAATGCGGACTGTTTTACAAGCCAGAAGCCTCAAACAGTCCGTATATCACCGCAACTCAAAAGCAGTCAATTTGGGACGGGGCTTTTTTAGCTGCCCTGTGCCCCGAGTTGACTCGCTCGCCACGAAATAGGCCTATCTACTACGTTTGACCGGTTACCCTCGACCATGCCGAGAATCGCGAAATTAAAACCGCAGGTAGACGGCTTGCGGATATTGCGAAAAGCCGGTTATGGTCGACCCGTGCGGGTTAAACGTAGTAGATAGGCCGTTTTTGTGGCGAAGCATTGGCAGGATGTGGCAAAGGGCTGCCCCTTTGCCACATTGCCTAGTCTAGGCGGACTGGGTCGTGGGGGTAGGTGTTGAGAATCTCGACGCCGGACTCGGTGACGAGGGCCAGGTCCTCGATGCGGACGCCGGTGCGGCCGGGGAGGTAGATGCCCGGTTCGATGGAGAACGTCATGCCCGGCTCCACGACTTGCTCGTTGACCAGCGATACGTCGCCCGGTTCATGGTCTTGCAGACCGATCGAGTGACCCAGGCGATGCGTAAAGTACTTGCCGTAGCCAGCGTCCTCAATCACGTCGCGCGCAGCACGGTCCAGGTCGCACATGCGCACGCCCGGTGCGATGAGCGCCTCGGCGGTCTCGTTGGCACGGCGCACGATGTCGTAGATGCGCGCCGTCTCCTCGTCCGGCTCGCCCCAAAAGAACGTGCGCGTCATGTCCGAGCAGTAGTTGCGATGGCGCCCGCCAATGTCGAACAGCACTACGTCGCCGCGCTTGAGTACCGTATCGTCGGGCTCGTGGTGCGGGTCGCCGGCGTTGGCGCCAAAGCTCATGATCGGCGGAAAGCTAAAGCCCTCGCAGCCGTTCTTGCGGTACAGACCGAGCATCTTGTCGGCAATTTCGCGCTCCGTTACACCCTCGTGGACGAGCTTGATGGCGTCGGTCATCACGGCGTCGTTAGCGACCGAGGACACGCGCATAAGCTCCTGCTCGGCGGCATCCTTGCAGGAGCGTGCGGCGGTGACGGCAAAGTCGCCTAGGAAGAACTCGTTCGCGGCGTGACGCTCCATGAGGGGCATCAAAAAGCCGGAACGCATGACGGTGTCGATGCCGAGTGGTTTGTTCGAATCGACCTCGCGAACGATGGCGTCGGCCACGACGTCAGTATCGTTGTGGTAGGCAACGCGCGCATTATCATACTCGGGCAGCTGATGCAGTGCGTTGACTAGGATCACCGGCTCGGCGCCGCGCGCGAGCAGCACGCCGCAAAAACGCTCGAACATATCGGCATAAAAACCGGTCAGATAGTAAATCGACCACGGGTCGTTTACGAGCAGCTGTGCGCCGGGGTGCTGAGCCTCGAGCGCATCGAGCACGCGCGCCACACGCTGGTCATCGACATGTGCCATGAAACATCCTTTCGCTAGGTTGTCACCATGGTATCCCATGCCCGGCAGATAGGGACGTTCCTTTTATGCTGGCACTTTGGGACACTCCTTTGCATCCCATGCGGCCCTCATAAGTTGCGGTGAAATACGGACTGTTTAGCGGCCTGAAGCCATAAAACAGTCCGTATTTCACCGCAACTGCGGAGGAGGACTGGGCGGATGGTGGGGTAGCTAAAAGACCCCCGTCCCTAATTAGCTACTTGGGCTCGGTCGATGTCCATGCTGGCGATTAGGTTGATGTTGGTGTTTAGGAGGTTCTCTAGCACGACGTCGCCCATGCGGATGGGGGCTTTGACCACTAGGCCACGGATGAGGGCCATGGCTTGGGCGTGGAAGGCCAGCGGGATGGCTTCGGCCGTGCGCACGGGCAGCAACGCCTCGTCGCCGCCGGAGACGGCAACGGTGGTTGTGAGCACGCGCATGGGGCAGGTCAGCTCCTGATGTGCGAACTTATCGCCGCGCGGGCAGCTGTTGCCGGTCACCGAGCGTACTCCCACCACGGCGCCATTGGCGTCGCGTTCTACCTCTACGGTCAGAAGGCATTCGGATGGGCAGGTCGCGCAGTTGAACTGCAGCGTTTCTGTCGCATTCGTGCTCATGAGCTATGCCTCCTCAACGGGATCGACAGATAGGATAATCTCGCTAGCACCTAGGTCGAGCGCATGCTGAATCACCTTTGCCGGCAGTGGGAAGCTTTCCATGGCGCTCGGCTTAAACGCGCGGACCTTGCCGGCGAACAGCTCCTCGTCGCCTGCCAGAATGCGCACGCGGGCGGCGTCGACGGGTCGGCGCACGCGGAAGTTGAGCTTGGTGAGCGCCACGGCCGTAATGCGTCCCGGCAGCGCGTAGCCCGCGATGCCGGCAGGGGAGACGGTGAGCTCGCAGTCCGGAACGGCGCCCGCTCCGGTCCCCAGCGCGTACGCCGCTGCAGCTGCGCCAGCCCTCTCGGACTCGGTCGTCACATTGTCCGCCAGGTCGTGCACGTGCAGCACGTTGCCGCAGGCAAAGATCCCAGGCACGCCAGTCTGCAGGCTCTGGTCCACCACGGCGCCGCGCGTACGTGGGTCAAGCTCAACGCCCGCGGCAACCGAAAGCT
The DNA here is from genome assembly GCA_902465115.1 of uncultured Collinsella sp. Lineage (GTDB taxonomy): Bacteria > Actinomycetota > Coriobacteriia > Coriobacteriales > Coriobacteriaceae > Collinsella. The sequence goes on along the minus strand of CABQMC010000166.1, from coordinate 737 downwards.
CGTTCTCGGGAATCAGACCCACCGAAAGCAGCAGTGTGTCACACGGAACAATGCGCTCGGTCCCCGGAATGGGTGCCAGGTGCTCGTCGACCTGGCTTACCTCGACGGCTTCCACGCGGTCGTGCCCGATCACGCGCGTCACGGTGGTGGACAGGTGCAGCGGAATGCCAAAGTCGACCAGGCAATTCTTAACATTGCGGCGCAGCCCGTTGGCGTACGGCATGAGCTCGTACACGCCCTCGACCGAAATCCCCTCGAGCGTGCAGCGACGTGCCATGATCAGTCCGATGTCGCCCGAACCCAAAATGACGGCGCGCGAGCCGGGTTTGAGATTCTCGATATTGATGTATCGCTGCGCCAGGCCCGCCGTAAACACGCCGGCGGGTCGGCTGCCGGGAATCTTGATCTCGCTGCGCGTGCGCTCGCGGCACCCCATGGCAAGGACGATCGCGCGTCCGGTGAGCTGTAGCATTCCGTTACGACTCATGAGCGTGACGGTGTGGACCGCGGTGTTTTCCGTCGGCTCGCCCGAATCAATCCCAATCACCATGCTGCTCAGGAACAGCACAATGTCGGTTGCGTGCACCTGGTCGATAAAGCGCTGCGCGTACTCGGGACCGGTGAGCTCCTGTTTAAAGTGCGACAGGCCAAAGCCGGGGTGGATGCACTGGCGGAGGATGCCGCCCAGGTGCTGCTCGCGCTCCACGATGGCCACGCGTGCGCCTGCTTTATGCGCT
>CABQMC010000165.1 GCA_902465115.1 uncultured Collinsella sp. | reverse complement strand
GGCCCGAAAGAAAGGTAGGAGGCCATGACGAAAGGTCTGCACGTGCCTTCCGAGATCGGCAAGCTCAGGAAGGTCTGCCTGCACCGTCCCGGCGACGAGCTCCTCAACCTGCCGCCCGACGAGCTCGAGCGACTCCTGTTCGACGACGTCCCGTTCCTGGAGGTCGCGCAGCAGGAGCACGACACCTTCGCCCAGATCCTGAGGGACCAGGGCGTGGAGGTCCTCTATCTCGAGAACCTCGTCGCCGAGGTGTTCGACCAGGTCCCCGGCGCCCGCGCCGAGTTCACCGACCAGTACATCGCCGAGGCCGGCATCCGCGGCCAGCACATGCCGCAGATCGTCCGCGAGAAGCTGGACTCCATCGAGGACAACCTCGAGTTCGTCAAGAAGACCATGGCCGGCATGACCAAGTCCGAGATCGACATGCCCCTCACGGCGTCCACGACCCTCGACTCCCTGGTCAACTCCGAGTCCGAGTCCGACCTGATCATCGACCCGATGCCCAACCTCTACTTCACCCGCGACCCGTTCGCGGTCATCGGCGAGGGCGTCAACCTCAACCGCATGTACTCGGTCACCCGCAACCGCGAGACCCTGTACGGCAAGTACATCTTCAAGTACCACCCCGACTACAAGGACGTCTCGCTGTACTTCCGCCGCGACTGCCAGTTCCACACCGAGGGCGGCGACGTGCTGAACATCAACGAGAAGACCCTCGCCGTCGGCATCTCCCAGCGCACCCAGGCCGCCGCGATCGACGTCATGGCCCAGAACATCTTCTGGAACTCCGACTCCAAGGTCGAGCGCATCCTGGCCTTCGACATCCCGGTCTCGCGCGCCTTCATGCACCTCGACACGGTCTTCACCCAGATCGACGTCGATAAGTTCACGATCCACCCCGCCATCATGGGCACCCTGCGCGTCTACGAGCTGACCGCCGGCAAGAACCCGGGCGACGTGAACATCCGCCTGATCGAGGACACCCTCGAGCACGTCCTGGAGGACGCCACCGGCGTCGACCAGGTCAAGCTGATCCCCTGCGGCGGCGGCGACCCGATCGCGGCCTCCCGCGAGCAGTGGAACGACGGCTCCAACACCCTGTGCGTCGAGCCCGGCAAGATCTGCGTCTACGCCCGCAACACCGTCACCAACGACGTGCTGTACAAGGAGGGCCTGGACCTTCTCGTCGTGCCCTCCGCCGAGCTCTCCCGCGGCCGCGGCGGCCCGCGCTGCATGAGCATGCCCTTCTGGCGCGAGGACCTCTAAGTCTTTCCGTTTCCGGTGCGGTCCCCCTACAACCGCACCGGCTTCGCCCGTTAAACGGGCACCACTAATACTTACGTAATTCATTTCTTCGAAAGGAATCAAACCATGGGTGTTAACCTTTCCGGCCGTAGCTTCCTCAAGCTTCTCGACCTCACCACCGAGGAGATCGAGTACCTGCTCAAGCTCTCCAAGAACTTCAAGGATATGAAGCGCGCTGGCGTTCCGCACCGCTATCTCGAGGGCAAGAACATCGTTCTGCTCTTCCAGAAGACCTCTACTCGTACCCGCTGCGCCTTCGAGGTCGGCGGCATGGATCTGGGCATGGGCGTCACCTACCTCGATCCGGGTTCGTCGCAGATGGGCAAGAAGGAGTCCATCGAGGACACTGCCCGCGTTCTCGGCCGCATGTATGACGGCATCGAGTTCCGTGGCTTTGCCCAGGACGACGTCGAGGAGCTCGCTGCTAAGTCCGGCGTGCCCGTGTGGAACGGCCTGACCACCGAGTGGCACCCCACCCAGATGCTCGCCGACATCCTGACCGTCCAGGAGAACTTCAACTACGACATCAAGGGCAAGACCCTCGTCTTCATGGGCGACTGCAAGAACAATGTCGCTCGCTCCCTCATGGTCGTCTGCTCCAAGCTCGGCATGAACTTCGTGGCCTGCGGCCCCGAGGAGTGCATGCCCGCTGACGACGTCATCGAGGCCTGCAAGCCCATCGCCAAGGCTAACGGCTGCACCATCAAGCTGACCACCGACGTCAAGGACGGCGTCACCGGTGCCGACGTTATCTACACCGACGTGTGGGTCTCCATGGGCGAGCCCGACGAGGTCTGGGCCGAGCGCATCGCTCAGCTCACCCCGTATCGTGTCACCTCCGAGGTCATGGCTATGGCCAACCCGGGTGCCATCTTCCTGCACTGCCTGCCCAGCTTCCACGACACCAACACCACCATTGGCGCCGAGAAGTGCGAGCAGTTCGGCATCACCGAGCAGGAGGTCACCGACGAGGTCTTCGAGAGCCCCGCTTCCAAGGTCTTCGACGAGGCCGAGAACCGCATGCACACCATCAAGGCTGTCATGTACGCCACGCTCAAGTAAGAGCATCTAGCATCTCGCTCGGGGTGTATTGCTGCACACCCCGAGCGGTTTTATCTGGTAATAATCTCGCATCAAGCGGCAGGCACGGCACGGAAGAGCCGCTTCTGGCGAGATCAGTAAATGATTTATGAAGGGGGGATGAGAACTATGACTGAGACCGCTAAGAAAAAGCGCGGTATGCCTTCATCGTTCACCATTCTTCTTGCTCTGCTGGCAATTGTCGCAGTGATTACCGTTATCGTCTCCGGCACGTCCGGCGGCGCGGTTACTGCCGCCCGTCTGAGCGATTTCTGCACCGCCCCGATTAAGGGCTTCGCTGACGCTCTGCCCGTCTGCCTCTTCGTTATGATCCTGGGCGGCTTCCTCGGTATGATGACCGAGACCGGCGCCCTGGACAACGGCATCGCCGTTCTGGTGCAGAAGCTTAAGGGCAACGAGATTATGCTCATTCCCGTGCTGATGCTCATCTTCTCCCTCGGTGGTACCACCTATGGTATGTGCGAGGAGACCGTTCCCTTCTACGCCCTGCTCGCCGCTACCATGATGGCCGCTGGCTTCGACCCCATGGTCGGTGCCGCTACCGTCCTGCTCGGCGCTGGCTGCGGCTGCCTGGGCTCCACGGTTAACCCGTTCGCCGTCGGCGCTGCCGTCGACGCTCTGACCGGCGTTGGCATTGAGGTCAACCAGTCCATCATCATCGGCCTCGGTGCCGTCCTGTGGATTGTCACTACCGCTATGTCCATCTTCTTCGTGATGAGCTACGCCAAGAAGGTCAAGGCTGACAAGGGTTCCACCATCCTGTCGATGCAGGAGCTCAAGGACGCCGAAGAGGCTCACGGCAAGGCTGCTTCCGAGGTCCACAAGGAGGTCAAGCTCACCGGTCGTCAGAAGGGTGTTCTGATTGCCTTCGCCTTCACCTTCGTCGTCATGATCGTCGGCTTCATTCCGCTGGCCGACCTCAACGAGGGCGTCGCTAACTTCTTCGACGCTGGCGCTGTCTACGACGCCGACGGTAACGCCGTCGTCCAGGGCTGGTCTGCCTTGATCACCGGCCTGCCCATTGGCCAGTGGTACTTCGACGAGGCTTCCACCTGGTTCTTCCTCATGGCCGTCCTGATCGGTATCATCGGTGGCCTGTCCGAGAAGCAGATCGTTAACACCTTTATCACCGGCGCTGCCGACATGATGTCCGTTGTTCTCGTCATCGCCCTCGCCCGTGGTATCTCCGTCCTCATGGCTAACACCGGCCTCGATGTCTTCGTCCTCGACGCTGCCGCCAATGCTCTGGCTGGCCTGTCCGGCGTGATCTTCGCTCCCATGAGCTTCCTGGTCTACTTCGGCCTGTCCTTCCTGATCCCCTCGACCTCCGGTATGGCCACCGTCTCCATGCCCATCATGGGACCGTTGGCTGTTAAGCTCGGCTTCTCGCCTGAGGTCATGGTCATGATCTTCTCCGCCGCCATCGGTGTCGTGAACCTGTTCACCCCGACCTCCGGCGCCATCATGGGCGGTCTCGCCCTGGCCAAGATCGAGTGGACGACCTGGCTCAAGTTTGCCCTTAAGCTCATCGTCGCGCTCTCTGTCGTCTGCGCCATCATCCTGACCGTCGCCTGCGTGTTGATCTAAGTACCCAACGGGTACCCCACGGAAACCTTGACGATCCTGTAGAGGATCACCTGGTCATCGTCTGTCCGGTGGGGTAAACCCACCGGTAGACTCCTACCTTTAGCCCCCTTCCGTTCCGTGCGCGGGAGGGGGCGCTCTTGTGTTCCGGCGTTTTAGGCTTATAGGACAAAATGTGTGTCCACGTTGGGGGCATCGGCGCAGGTCGATGCC
>CABQMC010000164.1 GCA_902465115.1 uncultured Collinsella sp. | reverse complement strand
TTGCACCGATCGCGCTCGACATCGTGGCACCGCAAGGCGCCGCGACGGAATCCGCTGCCGCCACGGCGCCCGCCACGGCTCCCGCTGCTTCCCCGGCGGTGCCGGCCTCCGCAGGCGATGTGCCGACAATCGAGCACCAGCACAGCGATGTTTCCCGTGAAACAATGGCACCGTTGACGAGCGCGGCGGCGACGTCAACGAACGCACCCGTCACGCACATGCCCATCGCTCACGACGCAGCGGCGGGCGCGGATTCGGGCATTGCAATCAAGAACACGCTCTCGGCCGACGATTTTCGTCGCATGATGAACCAGATGAAGGGCGGAGCGCCGACTAAATCCACGCAAGCTGCGGCCCCCGCTTCACCCATGCCAGCACCGACCGTGCCGGCCGAGCAGAATACGGATGGAGCCCCGCTCGCCGCGAACTCAAAATTTACCTTTGAGAACTTTGTCTACGGCCCCGAGAACAGCCATGCCTATCGCTCGGCACTCAAGTTTGCCGCCCTCGCGGACGAGCGCGGCACATGCACATCCCTGTTCATCTATGGCAAATCGGGGCTGGGCAAGACCCATCTGCTGCTCGCCATCAAAAACGAGCTCGCCGAGAAGTCGCCCGAGATCAAGGTCAAGTATGCCAACTCCCAGGCATATCTGGACGACCTGATGACCGAGTTCGACCGTCAAAAGAAGAGCAACGCCCCCATCATGCAGGCGTACCACGGCGTGGACGTGCTCATCATCGATGACATCCAAAACATCATCGGCAAGCGCGCGAGCGTGGACTACTTCTTCCAGCTCATGGACGAGTTCATCCGCAACAACAAGAAGGTCGTCATCGCGGCAGACCGCGCCCCCAAGGACCTGAGCATGGACGAGCGTCTGACCAGCCGCTTCAACGCCGGCATGCTCTGCCTGGTCGCAGAGCCCAGCTACGAGATGAAATACAAGATCTTGCAGCGCTATTACGAGAACACCATCGTCGCCGCTCCCGAGGCGAGCGACGACTCGCTGCTGGCGGCCTATGGGGGCGACGGCGGGCACCTGACCGACGAACACTTTAAACACATGGCCGAGGTCTCGGGCACCAACATCCGCGAACTCGAGAGCTTTTGCGAGCGCTGCGCCGGCGAGGCGGGCGACCGCGAGCGCGAGGGCGGAGAGCTCACCTTTGACGATATCGACGCCATCGCCAGCCAGTACTTCGACACATCGGCCAAAAAGATCAACGTCCAGACGGTTCAGTCCGTCATCGAAGAGCAGTACGGCGTGACACACGAGGAGCTCATCGGCCCGCGTCGCAACGCCAATATCGCCAAAGCACGCCATATCGCTATCTACCTGGCCATCGAGATGTGCGAAATGACGACCACGGCGGTGGGCGCCGAATTTGGCAACCGCAACCACTCGACCGTCAGCACGAGCTACAAAAAGGTCCAGAAGATGATCCAGGAAGACCGCACCGTCACCGAAGACCTCAAGTCGCTGCGCGATAAAATTACACTGCGTTCGTAGGGAAATAGAGACACCTGTTGAAAACTTGTCGAAACCACGGGCATAAGGTGTCTAAAACCCAACCCGCGGTGATGAAAAGTTTTGCGCAGGTTTTGAACGTGGAAAACCACCCCCGTTGCACACAGGTTGCTGTCGATTCTCTTTCTGGGTCTGACCTGCGTCTTTGGGAGTAATCAACGGTTTCGTCAGTGCTATTACTATTATTAAGATATTTATATCTATAGAAAGGTATTAAAAGATGAAGTTCACCGTCAGCCAGAGCTCGCTTACACAAGCCATCGGCGTCGTAATGAAGGGTGTCGCTTCGGCATCCACCCTTCCCATCCTGTCGGGCGTGCTCGTCAAGGCGCAAGACGGCATCTTGGAATTCCAGACCTCTAACTACACCATCTCGATCCGTCATCGCATCGCGGCGCATGTCGAAGAAGAGGGCGAGATGGTTATCCCCTGTAAGATGCTCTCCAATATCACCAAGACCCTCCCCGATGCCCCGGTCACCTTTGAGCTGTCCGAGCGCCAGGTGCTGATTGGTTGCGAGAAGAGCTCTTTTAGGCTGAACACGCTCGATGCTAATGACTTCCCCGAGTTTCCGGCCTATGCCATCGAGAGCGCCGTGGAACTGCCGACCGATATCTTGTCCGAGATGGTCGGCCGCGTGTGGCGCGTCACCTCGACCGACAAGGCCCGCCCCATCCTGGGTGGCGTGCACATGAAGGTCGAGAACAACACCGTGCGCCTGGTGGCGACCGATTCCTTCCGCTTGGCCGTGTGCGATACGCAGGTCGAGACCTCAACCCTCGAGGGCTCCTTTGAACTCAACGTTCCGGCCGACGCCTTTAACGACGCGCTGAACATCATGGCCAGCCAGGCGACCATCATGATCGGGGCTACCGACACCCAGGTCGTCTTTGAGGCCGGCAACACCACCTACGTGTCGCGCCGCATCGAGGGCGTGTACCCCAACTACAAGCAGCTCATCCCCGATTCGTGCGTGACGAGCGTCAAGATCGACGTCGCCGCCTTTAACGCCGCCCTCAAGCGCGTGGCCGTTATCGCGAGCGCCAACCCCGCCGTCAAGTTCGAGATCGATGTCGAGAACGGGCAGATGGGCCTGTCCTCCATTTCCAATGACCAGGACCTTGCGCAGGAGACGATCGATGTCGAGGCCGAGGGCGAGTCGGGCACCATCGCCTTCAACTACCACTACATCTTCGGCTGCCTCAATGCCCTATCCAAGGAGAAGGAGATCACGCTGGAGCTCAAGAGCTACTCGCAGGCGGGCATCTTCAAGTCCTACGACAAGATCAACTACCTGTACCTGGTCATGCCAGTCCGCATCTAGCGTTGCGCCATGACCATGTTCGCCCGCGATCTTTCCGTCGCGCACTACCGCAGCTTCGATAGCTATCGCCTTGCTCTAGACGACGGCGTGACGATACTTGCGGGACCCAACGCGGCGGGAAAGACCAATCTCATAGAGGCGCTGCAGCTGCTGACGAGCGGCGCCTCGTTTAGGCATCCGACCGCAGCCGAGCTCGTTCATGACGGCGTGGGCTCGTGCAGGGTCGAGCTGAGGCTCGAGGGCGACGGCCGCGTGCTTGATATGGGATTGAGCGCGGAGGACGGTAAGCGCTCGTTTAGCCGCAACGGCAAGAGATGCTCTGCCGCCGGTGTGCGCGGGGTTCTGCCGAGCGTGCTGTTTTGCCCCGACCATCTGGACATGGTTAAGCGGGGCGCCAGTGTGCGCCGCGCCGCCCTCGATGACTTTGGCATGCAACTGAGCGCACGCTATGCCGATCTTGCGAGCGCCTATGGGCGCTGCGTGACCCAGCGCAACGCCTTGCTCAAGGAGACCTGGTGCTGCCGTGAGATGCTCGGCGCGTGGAACGATTCGATTGCCCGCGCGGGCGCGGCTCTGCTCGTGCACCGGTTGGCCCTGCTCGACCGGCTGGCGGGCCATGTGCGTACTGCCTACGGGCAAGTGGCGTCCGGTGAAGCCGCCAACGTGTCCTATGCGTCCACGCTGGGGGATTTGCCCCAGGTCGAGGATCGCGAAGAGCTGAAGGGCTGGGCGTACGAGCGCATGCTGGCCGCCCTTGATGAGCACGCCGGCGAGGAAATTCGCCGCGGCGTGACGTTGGTGGGGCCGCATCGCGACGAGATTGAATTTACCGTGGCGGGTCGCTCCGCCCGTTCATTTGCCAGCCAAGGACAGCAGCGAACGTTGGTACTGTCCTGGAAGGTGGCCGAGGTGGCCGTGGCTCGCGATGTCCTGGGCACCGCCCCGCTGTTGCTTCTGGACGACGTGATGAGCGAGCTCGACGGCGAGCGTCGCGGCGCTTTCCTGCGGCTGATCGGCGATGATATCCAGACGGTCATAACCACGACCAACCTGGGGTACTTTACCGATGACCTGCTTGATCGAGCCAAGGTGGTGAGCATGGGTGAGACGTGCTAATTACGAGCGCGAGAGCGAAACGGTCGCCTTCAGTGGCTTTTTGAACGCAGAGCGCCAGCGCATCCTGGCGGCTGCGACCCCTGAGCGCCGTGCGCAGATGGAGGCCGCCGAGGAGTCGCGCGCGGTCTATCGCGCGTGGAACGCGGTGTGCTCGGGCACGCGCGAGGGGCGGCATGTGACGGGCCTGCGCTACCTGCCCGAGTCCAATGAGCTGCTGGTATATCTCGACTCGCCCTCGTGG
>CABQMC010000163.1 GCA_902465115.1 uncultured Collinsella sp. | reverse complement strand
CCGGCGGCATCAATCGCCTGAGCCACCCGCGCGCCGTCCTTGAGACGATATACACCGGGCGACACAACGGCGCCATCAACATCGACATAAACCTCTGCCGCGGCAGACGCCTTAGGCGAAGAGCCTTCGGATGTCTTTCCGCTCGAGGCATCGCCGGATCCCGGCTCCACTAACGAACCCGAACCATCAGTGTGCTCAAACGACACACTGCCGGCACCGCCGCCAAGGTTCGCCATCGCCAGTCCACTCGCCATCGCAATGACGACCAGTATCGCCATCACCACTGCCTTATGACCGAACAGCTTGTCCGCCAAGCGGTCCATCCGTTTGACCCGTTCGTGTTGTTCGCGCTGCGCCATAGCAAAACCTCCCAACAACATCGTGTCAGGAAAAGAGCCCTGCAACTGCCACGCTCCAAAACCGGTTTTAGCGGTCAAACCAAAAACCGACCAAAACCTTGCACAAATCTGTCCATTTATTCAGGCACACGTCAGCAAATGAACACTTAGCCGCAAAATGCCCAGATAGCAAAAGACCGACGATGCAGGCGCATCATCGGTCTATGCACAAAATTACTCGTGATCTTGGTAAATCTCACGCGGAGCAAGCTCCGAATGTTTGCGTTTTAAGGTCTTAGGCGCCTTATACGTGTTGCTCTCAAAGTCGATGTACTCGGTCTGCTTGAGCAGGCGCTCGATCATCTCCTCGTGATCGAACAGCTCCCAGGCCTCATGCACGGCATCGAGTTTAGCGTGCGTCTCGGGACGGCGCGGCATAAACAGCGTGCAGCAGTCGGGAGCGGCCTCAGTCGAGATATCGAACGTACCGATCTCCTCGGCGCGCGCGATGATTTCCTGCTTGTCCGAACCGATGAGAGGACGGAACACGGGGATCTTCACGGCCTCGTTGACGGCCATGATGTTCTCAAGCGTTTGGGAGGCAACCTGCCCAAGTGATTCGCCCGTAACAATGGCCTTGGCACCCTCGATGTGTGCAATGCGCTCGGCAACCGAATACATAATGCGGCGATACATAATCACGCGCAGGTTGCTGGGACAGGTGACCGAAATCTCACGCTGGCAGTCGCCAAACGGCACCACGTACAGGCGGCCGATCTGAACACCCGGCTCAAGCGCATGGATAATGTCCTGCACCAAATACTCGCTCGTATCGGGCGTCTGCGGACGACCGGAGAAATGTACCGGCACGCACACCGCGCCGCGACGCGCGAGCATCCAGGTCGCCACCGGAGAATCGATACCCGACGAGAGCAGCGTCACGACCTTGCCGGCAGAACCCACCGGCAGACCGCCCACGCCGCGCTCGGAGCGCGCGTACACATAAACGCTACCCTGGACCACCAACACATGCACCATAGCGTCAGGATCGTGCATCTGGACCTTTTTATCAGGAAACGCCTCGCACAGCACCTCGCCCACCTGACGATTGATATCAATCGAGGTGAGCTCATAGTCGGTATTGGAGCGCTTGGCGTGCACCTTAAACGAATCGAAAGGACCAAACTCGCGCAGCGCCTTGACGGCGGCGGCACAGTACTCCTGCGGGTCGCGGTTAGTGTGATACGCCAAAGACACACGAGCAACGCCGGGAACGATGCGAATGACACGCGCCGCCTCATCGGCCTGATGCTCGTTAAAGGTCACGAGGATATAACCGGAAATTCGAGACACGGCATTCACGGAAAAGGCGGCCAAGGCCGCCTTGATGTTATCCATGAGGATATGCTCAAAATGTGCGCGGTTCTTACCCTTCAGTCCAACCTCGTGATAGTGGACCAGGCAGACGCGAGCCGCCATTTAGGCTTCAGCAACCTTGTGGCCGAGCGCCTTCTCGTAACGGGCCTCGTCGTAAGAGATGTCGCCGTCGACAATCTCGTCCATAGCCATCGAGATGGTATCGGCACCGGAAAGCCCGATGGTGATGTCATCGACATCCTGGACGGCAAGCACGCGGTTGTGCTGGCCACGCAGCATGCTGTTAATGTCGCAGGCGCGCTTGGAGGCAAGCGAAGCAAGCAGGAAGCGGTTGTGATCGGTCTTCTCCAGAAGATCGTCAATGCAAGGCTTTACAACGGACACGGACCTCAGATCCTTTCATGCATATCGAGAACGCGAACGAGCTCATCGGTCGCGCGGTCGAGATCGTCATTAACCACGACGTCGTCGTAGCGGTCGGCAAGGGCAAGCTCATCGGCGGCGTTTGCCATACGCAGCTCAATCGTCTCGGGCGTCTCGGTACCGCGACCGACTAGACGCTCGCGGAGTACCTCAAGCGAAGGCGGCTTGATAAAGATCAGCACGGCCTCGGGGAAACGCTCCTTCACCTGCAGGGCGCCCTGGACATCGATCTCCAAAATCAGAGATGCGCCAGAGGCGAGCTTGGATGTGACCTCGCTCACCAACGTGCCGTAGCAGTTACCGTGGACCTCGGCCCACTCAACAAACTCACCGTTTGCCACGCGGCGGTCGAACTCCTCGCGCGTCAGAAAAAAGTAGTTGACGCCGTCGACCTCACCTTTGCGTGGTGCTCGCGTGGTAGCCGAAACCGTCAGGCCCAGGTTCGAGCGGCGCTCGCGCACACGAGTGACGAGCGTACCCTTGCCTGCGCCTGACGGTCCAGAAATCACAAAGAGCTTGGAATCCTGAGCGCTCACTTATTTGGTCAGCTGCTCGAGGAGCTGCTCGCGCTGACGGACGCCGAGGCCCTGGACGCGACGGGTAGCGGAGATACCGAGCTCCTCCATGATCTTGGCGGCCTTGGCCTTGCCATAACCAGGGAGAGACTCGATGAGGGTGGAAACCTTCATGCGGGAAGCGATGGGGTCATCGGAGTTGAGCACGGACTCGAGGGACTTCTCGCCCTTCTTGATCTGCTCGCGAAGCTCAGCGCGGGCGTGACGTGCGGCAGCAGCCTTCTCAAGAGCCTGCTTGCGCTGCTCATCGGTAAGCTGAGGGAGTGCCATTCGTACCTCCAAAAAGTTGGGTTATATCTGATTCAATAATTGGCATTTTAGCACGTAGAACGTACAAAATGCCCAATCGCGGCTCCATAGGTTAGACGATACCCGCAAAAAGTGCAATATACTGCGCCCAAAGTTAAGCCCCTGACCTGCGATTCCACACAAAGGATGGGAAAGTTTACGCAGGCACAGGGGCTATTTTGTGCTAATGAGACCCAAACGTGGTGACTTAGGGGAATCTTTTAGGCGACGTTTTCGACCAGCTCAGCGACAATAGCATCAAAGGCGGCAACCGGATCGTCGGCGCCGGTGATGGGACGGCCCACCACAATGTGGCTTGCGCCACGCTCGATAGCCTGGGAAGGCGTCGCCACGCGGGACTGGTCACCAAGGGCGGCACCCACCGGACGCACGCCCGGAGTCACGATCAGGGCATCGGGACCCAGCAGCTCACGCATGTCGTGAGCCTCCATCGGCGAGCACACGATACCGTCGATGCCGTTGGCCTGAGCGAGCTTTGCCAGGCGGGCGGCCTCCTCGGCCACGGGCGACTCGACGCCGATCTCGCTCAAGGCATCCTGGTTCATGCTCGTGAGCACGGTGATGGCGACGAGCTTGGCGCGGTCCTCGCGCGCCTCCTCGGCGCCCTCGCGGCAGGCAGCGAGCATGGCGCCCGAACCCAAGCCGTGGACCGAAAGCAGATCGGCACCGGCAAGCGAGGCCGAGCGGGCGGCACCGCGAACCTGATGCGGAATATCATGGAACTTGAGGTCAAGGAAGACCTTAAAGCCCAAATCCTTGAACGTCTTGACGATCTCAGGACCCTCGGCGTAATAGAGCGTCATGCCAACCTTGAGCCAGGCGGCATGGCCCGAAAGCTCGTGGGCAAGCTCGAGCGCACGCTCGCGGTCGCAGTCGAGGGCGACGATAACACGGTCGCGGGCATCGGTCTCTAGCATTCGAACGCACCTACCAGTTCGTTGATGTCCTTCACGCCCTGAGACTCGGCCCAGGCCTCGAGCTCGTGCGCGATCTTGAGCGAAGCGCACGGATCGACGAAGTTGGCCATGCCGACCGACACGCAGGTGGCGCCGGCCAGGATAAACTCGGCCGCATCTTCGCCGGTCATGACACCGCCGACACCGTTGATGGGGATATCGACAGCCTGGGCAACCTCCCAGACCATGCGCACGGCGATGTGGTGGCACAGCGGGCCCGAAAGGCCGCCCTTGGGCTTG
>CABQMC010000162.1 GCA_902465115.1 uncultured Collinsella sp. | reverse complement strand
GTGGCCACCATGGTCGTGGGCATCATCGGCGCGTTCTTCGGCGTGCTGGCGTAAGGGCCCGGCTGCATAGATTTTCGTTGCAACCTGGAAAGGGGATGGAGCAGGCCTATGCCCTCCATCCCCTTTTTGTATAGAAGGAGTTCGTATGTTCGCGAAGGATCGCGAAGCAATGCGCCTGACGCCGGCAGAGGTCAGGCTGATTCTTATTGAGTCCCTGCAGTGGTGCGCCAACAACGCGGTCTACTTTTTGGGGCTTATCGGTGCGGCCACGTATGATCTGGCCGGCACGGCCTTTTTGGTTGCCGCCATTACGCTCGTGCGTAATCTTATGACGTCGGCGGGCAATATGGTGTCGGGCTCGGTCATCGATCGCTTTGGACCGCGCCGGACGTCGTTTGTGACGTGCGTGATTACGGCAGTGCTATCGCTTGGCGTGGGGTTAGCGCCGTTGTCTGTCCCCGGGCTTGTGTTTGCCGCGTGCGTCTTGGGACTTGCGGGCGGCTTTATCAACACCTGCACGCATGCGTTTCCGGGATACCTGGAGTCGACCACCGAGGGCCGTACCCGCGTGAACGGCCTCATGGTGTTCTACAGCAATATCGCTTATACCGCTGGCCCGCTGCTCGGTGGTGCCATCGTGAGCTGTTTTGCCACGCAATCGGTCTATCTGCTCATGGCGGGCATGATGGGTGTGGCGGCCGTGCTCTCCTTGGGCTGTCACGAGTGTGTTGCTCCCGCAAAAGGGGAGAAGCCGAAGGGCGGTATTCTGGGCGGTATGGCCGAGGGTGCGCGACTCACGTTTCGCGACCACGATCTGCGCCTCATCTTTATCTCGGGCTTTTTGGGTTTCTTTGCGTTTGGCGCGTTCGATTCGCTGGAGTCGTTGTTCTACCGCGATGTGCTCAACGTGGATATCGTCTGGCTGGGCTGGCTGTCCTCGGTCGTGGGCCTCACTTCCTCGGTGGGCGCGTTCATCCTGACCAAGCTTTCTGCTCGCCATGTCAACCTGCGATTGCTGCTCGGCGCGCTCATGGCCGTGGGCATTGGGTCCATGGTGTACGTGGGCACCGATATGCTGGGGGTCGCGATTATCGGTCAGGCGATTAACGGTCTGGCCTGGGGGTTCCTGGAGCCGCTGCAGATGATCTTGATTCAGGAGCGCGCCGACATCAAATACCTGGGGCGCATTACCGGCTTTGTGCGTTTTGGCCTGATGAGCGCCGGCGTGGTGCCGCTGCTGGCGGCTCCGTTTTTGGCGGAGGCTTTGGGCGTCCAGACGGTACTGTTTGGAGCATCGACCATTATTGCGCTGGTAGGAACGCTGTTCTTTGTCACACAAGGGAGACGCCGGGGGCGTTAGCTATACATCAAATTCTAATTTAATACCACTCACCAGAGAATTTCGACCGTTCACCGAGGATTGGAACAGATCGAAAAGTGGTATTAAAAACACGTTGGGTGTATGTCTATAATTGGTATCGAAAAGAAACGCGATGTATAGATTCGCGTGCAGGACAGAAAGGAAAAGCCATGAAGGAAACCGAGAAGATCGAGATCATGCACTTTAGCCAGGAGGGCTATCTCGAGGACGGCAAGAACGTCTATGAGACCGGCAAGAAGATGATCGAGCTCGCCGACAAGGTCGCCGACGAGGGCTACGACGCCGTGTTCCTGATGGGCGTCGGCGGCACCTGGGACGAGCTCATGCAGCTCGAGTACCTCATGAACAAGTTCGGCGACCGCGACCTCGAGGTCTACCTGATTCACGCCGCCGAGTGGAACGCCATGGGTCACAAGCGCATGACCGAGAAGTCCGTCGTGCTCACCGCCTCCGAGTCCGGCACCACCCCCGAGGTCCTCGAGGCCGTCAAGAAGATGAAGGAAAAGGGCATTCGTGTCTACGCCATGACCAAGCCCGAGGGCCCCATCGGCCAGGCTGTCGGCGCCGAGAATTGCGTCAAGATGGCTTCCGATCATGGTAACGGCGGCTGCGAGATGGGCTACTACCTCGCCGACTGCTTCGGCCTGCGCCTGCTCAACCGCCGCGGCTGCTTCCCGCAGTTCGATAAGTTCATCGAGCAGACCAAGGATGTTTGGACCCACCTGGTCGACATCCGCAAGAGCTTCGAGCCGCGCGCCGAGGAGCTCGCCAAGAAGTACGCCCTGGCCCCCTACACCATGTTCATCGGCTCCGGCGCCCTGTGGGGCGAGACCATCCTGTTCTCGATGTGCATCCTCGAGGAGATGCAGTGGAAGCGCACCCGCTACATCACCTCGGCCGACTTCTTCCACGGCACCCTCGAGCTCGTGGAGCCCGGCGTCCCGGTCTTCCTGTTCATGGGCGAGGACGAGAACCGCAAGCTCGACGAGCGCGTCCGCGCCTTCCTGACCCGCGGCGTGACCGGCGACACCGACATCAACATCATCGACACCGCCGAGTTCGCGATCCCCGGCCTTGACGACGAGTTCCGCGTCATCGTCTCCCCGTGGATTCTGACGGTGCTCGTGACCGACCGCCTGGCTCGCTACTACGAGACGGTCACCAAGCACAACCTCAAGTATCGTCGCTACTATCACCAGTTCGACTACTAAAGAAAACGGGTGCGGGAACGTGCCGGGCTATTGAGAGGAACACAGAATGAGACAATACATCATCGCCAGCCATGCGCACTTCGCCACCGGCATCAAGGAGAGCGTCGAGCTGCTCTCGGGCGCTCGCGACAACGTCCACGATCTTTCGATGTTCGTCGATGGCCGCATGGACGTGGCCGAGGAGGCCCAAAAACTGCTGGCAGGCATGTCTGCCGACGATGATGTCGTTGTCTGCACCGACCTCTTTGGCGGCAGCGTCAACAACGAGTTCACCAAGATCGTCCAGACGCGTCCCCGCACGTACCTCGTTACCAACATGAACCTTCCTCTGCTCATCCAGCTGCTGTTCTCTGACGAGTCGGCGCCGGTTGAGGAGACGATTCGCGCCATCGTCGCTGCGGACGATACGCGCGTGAAGTTTGTCAACGATCTTTTGGTCGATGACGACGAGGAAGAAGAGTTCTAATCCGCAGCACCTACTGACACGCCGTAAGACGGCACAAGACCTTTGGGGGGTCACATTATGATTCAGCTACTTCGCGTTGACCATCGCCTGCTTCATGGCCAGGTCGCAGTTTCCTGGGTTCAGGGCCTTGGCTCCAACTGCATCTTCTGCGTGGGCGATAAGGTCGCTAACGACCCGGTGTGGAAGACGACGCTCAAGATGGGCAAGCCTGCCGGCTGCAAGCTCGTCATCAAAGATATGGAGCATGCCATCGAGGCCATTAACTCGGGCGTGACTGACAAATACAAGATGATCATCTGCGTCGCCACCATCGCCGAGGCAAAGCAGCTTGTTGAGGGCTGCCCGCAGATCAAGTCGGTCAACCTGGGCAACACCAAGCCCAAGGACGAGAAGCGTCCCGACGCTCGTCAGGTCTCTCGTCAGATCTTCCTGACCGCGGCCGAGGAAGCCGATGTGCGCGAGATGCTGGATCGTGGCGTTGAGGTCGAGATTCGACCCCTGGCCGATGACCCCAAGGTTGACTGCGCCAGCGTGCTCTAGGCGTTTAATATCGAAGAGCCTGCGGGTTCTTCGTAGTGTCCTATATGGAAAGGGGGATGTATGCTTACCCAAGCAATCCTCATCGGACTTATCGCCGCATTTGGTAAGTTCGACTGCCAGCTCGGTACGCTCTACGCGTTCCGCCCCATCGTCCTGTGCCCGCTCGTGGGCCTGGTGCTGGGGGACCTGCAGTCCGGCCTCGCGATCGGTGCGAGTCTGGAGCTGCTGTTCATGGGCTCGATCTCCATCGGCGCCTACGTGCCGCCTGATGAGACGATCGGCGGCGTGCTCGCCTGCGCCTTCGCTATCCAGCTGGGCCAGAGCACCGAGGCAGCCATCGCGCTTGCCATGCCCATCGCCACGCTGTGCCTTGCCATCAAGAACATCCTTAACGCCGCCCTGCCGATCCTGGTCGACCGCGCTGATGTCTACTCCGGCCAGGGCAACCTTAAGGGTGTCTATGCGATGCACTTCCTGATCGGTTTGACCGGTATCATCATGGCGTTCCTGCTGTGCTCGCTGTCGTTCTATCTGGGTGCTGACGCCATCCAGGGCCTGCTCGACTTCATCCCGCCCTTTGTCCTTGCTGGCTTTGGCGTTGCCGCCAACTTCCTGCCTGCCATGGGCTTCGCCATGCTCGGCCGCCTGGTGCTCACCAAGCAGCT
>CABQMC010000161.1 GCA_902465115.1 uncultured Collinsella sp. | reverse complement strand
GCCGGTACCGCTGCCGAGGTGACCATCAACTACGTCATCACTGACCCCGAGAAGGTCCGCAAGTTCGTGTGCGTCGACACCAACGACGCCCCCGAGGTCGCCGTCGTCGACCCCGACATGATGGCTTCCATGCCCGCCGGCCTGACCGCTTCCACTGGTATGGACGCTCTTACCCACGCCATCGAGGGCTACACTACCAAGGGTGCTTGGGAGCTCTCTGACATGTTCCACTTTGAGGCTATTAAGCTGATCAGCGAGAACCTGCGTGACTCCGTCGCCGAGGCCAAGTCCGGTCAGCCCGGCTCCGGCCGCGAGGGCATGGCTCTTGGTCAGTATGTCGCCGGCATGGGCTTCTCCAACGTTGGCCTGGGCATCGACCACGCCATGGCTCACACCCTGTCTGCTCACTACGACACCCCGCACGGCGTCGCTTGCGCCATGCTGCTGCCGATCGCCATGGAGTTCAACAAGCCGGTTTGCGCTGAGCGCCTGGCCAAGGTTGCCATTGCCATGGGCGTTGACACCACGGGCATGAGCACCGACGAGGCTGCCGACGCCGCTATCGCCGCCGTCAAGCAGCTTTCCGCCGACGTGAACATTCCGCACGTCTGCGAGGCCATGAAGGCCGACGAGATCGAGGTTCTGGCCAAGGACGCCATGGCCGACGCTTGCTTCCCGGGCAACCCGCGCGAGGCGACGCTCGACGACGTCATCGAGCTCTTCAAGAAGATCTGCCCGGCTGCCTAGCCCAGTTTGGTGGTCCTTCGCCCGTAGGTGTATGGTCTTTTGACGTGCCGCTGGCCCCGCCGTGCTACGCACGGCGGGGCTTTTTGTGCTGCGTCGATGCCCTGAGACGGACAAAACCAAGGCGTACTGCCCGCTGCGGATAGGTGGTGCACTTCCCTGCGTGCATTTTTGGGAGTATTCAACAAGCTCTTAAAAATGCATAACGTTGTGAATGGGCGGTAGTGATCTGCAGGCGCCCATCGACAGCCATTGTGGGCGGGCTATCGATGAGTGGAGGGGGTTGTTACTGAGTTTCTGCTTTGCGACGACCTGCAACACTGCTGTAACCGCGTCGTTTTGTCGTTCGTGGTGGGGCCGTTGGGGCCCACGGTGCTGAATACTCCGTTTTTTGCACGGTCCAAGGTGGGGCACCCTGAGACGAAGCAAAAAGATGCCTTATTTCTATGCAAATACCAATAGGATTTATGCAAGATTGAGATTGTAAACCGTGCACGTGCACAAAACCGGTGCGGGGACGTCTGGAGGCGGCTCGGCTCCTGGGGCATTGCACGTGCAGAACGGTTAAAATCGGGACTCGGTCTTAGTTTTACTTGGAAGGATGCATATGACTTCTAATATTGATGCTTCTCTAGAGGAGACGCTCTCCTATATCGCAGGACAGCTTAAGACGCTGACTTCTATTGCTTCGCCTACCGGCTATACTCGTGCGGCGACTGATTATCTGATGGAGACCCTGCGCGATATGGGGTTTGGGCCTGAGCGTTCTAATAAGGGTAACGTGCTCGTTGAGCTTGGCGGCGAGGGCGAGCCGCTTGTGTTGGCGAGCCATGTCGACACCCTGGGCGCCATGGTGCGTTCCATTAAGGACAATGGCCGCCTGCGCCCCACGACGCTCGGTGGGCATCAGTGGTCTACGGCCGATGGCGAGAACTGCACCGTCTACACGCGCGACGGCAATGTCTACACGGGCGTGGTTCTTAACACCGAGCCTTCGGCGCACGTGGCCGACGAGCCGGTCAAGACCATCGAGAAGAACATGGAGATCTTGCTCGACGAGAACGTCGACAGCAAGGACGATGTGCTCGAGCTGGGTATTCAGACCGGCGACATCATCGCTATGGATCCTCGCACGACGGTGACGGAGAGCGGCTACATTAAGAGCCGCTTCCTGGATGACAAGCTATCGGCCGCCATTTTGCTGGGCTTGGCGCGTGCCGTCGCCGCTGGCGAGATGACGCTTTCGCGTAAGGTTTCGCTGCTCTTTACCGTGTACGAGGAGGTGGGCCACGGCGGTGCCTTTGTGCCGGCCGACACGCGCGAGATGATTAGCGTTGACATGGGTTGCGTGGGCGATGACCTGGGCTGCACCGAGCGCATGGTGTCGATCTGCGCCAAGGATTCGGGCGGTCCGTACAACTACGACCTGGTGACCACGCTGTCCAATATCGCGCGCGAGCTTGAGCTCGATTACGCTATCGACGTGTACCCGCATTACGGCTCGGACGTTGAGGCCACGCTTTCCGCCGGCTACGACATCCGTCACGGCCTGATCGGCCCCGGCGTGTACGCGAGCCACAACTACGAGCGCAGCCACATGGACGGCGTGCGCAACACTTACGAGCTGGTTCGCGCCTACGTTCAGCGCTAACGATGCAGCGGCCTCGGCTGATACGGCAGTACCGACCGAGGCCGTCCTCTCTAAGTTGCGGTGAAATAGGGACTGTTTGGCGGTTTTAAACGCTTAAACAGTCCCTATTTCACCGCAACTTATGAAGGGGATGGGGCTACTTGATGGCTGCCGTAACGGTGCCGCCGCCGAGGACGATGTCGCCGCGGTAGACTACAACGGCCTGGCCGGGGGCGATGGCTCGCTGCGGCTCGTCAAAAGTCAGCAGCATTTGTCCGTCGGCGCCACGTGTAAGGGTCGCTGCCTGGTCCTTTTGACGGTAGCGGTACTTGGCGCCCACGCGAATGCCGCCGGCATCCAGCTCGGCCTCCATGCGCTCTGCCGGCGCGCTCCAGATCCACTCATCGGCAGTTAGCGCCGCGGCGGCCAGGTCCTCGGCTTCGCCCAGATGCACGGTGTTGTTGGCGGCGTCGACGCCCGTCACATACACGGGATGCGCCATCGCGACGCCCAGGCCTTTGCGCTGGCCGATGGTGTAGCGCAGCGCGCCATTGTGGCGCCCGACCACGCTGCCGTCGCGCCACACAATGTCGCCCGGTGCAGCGGGATGTCCGCAGCGGCGCTCGATATAGCCCGCGTAGTCACCGTCTGGAATAAAGCAGATGTCCTCGCTTTCGGCCTTCTTGGCGTTGGTAAAGCCCTGCTCGGCGGCTATGCGGCGCACGTCGCGCTCTTTGTCTAGGCCTGCCAGCGGAAAGATCGTGTGCGCCAGGCGCTCCTGCGTAAGCGAATACAAAAAGTAACTCTGGTCCTTTTTGGGGTCCTCGCCGCGATGTAACTGCCAGGTGCCGTCTGCCGCCTGGCTTGTTTTGGCGTAATGTCCCGTTGCGATGTAGTCGCAGTCCATGTCCAGCGCCGCATCGAGCAGCGCGCCAAACTTAATGTGGCGGTTGCAGATGATGCACGGGTTGGGCGTCAGTCCTTCCTGGTAGGCGTTCACAAAGCGCTCGATAACGTTGCGGTCGAACGTCTGCTGCAGGTCGAGCACATGATGGGGTATCCCTAGGCGCTCGGCGACGGCCTTCGCATCGGCGATGTCGCGGTCGACTTTGCTCATGCCCGTGGCGGGGTCGGGCGCGGGGCAGGTGAGGCGCATGGTGGCGCCGACGCATTCGTAGCCCTGGCTTTTGAGCAGGTACGCGGTCACGCTGGAATCGACGCCGCCGCTCATGGCGACGAGCACGCGCTTGTTGTGCATGGGGAGGTTCTCCTTGGTGGCATGTGGCCAAAAAAGAAAAGCGGCGCGGGAGGCTGGTTCCGCGCCGCAGACATTGTAGCAAGTTCGGACGTCTCGTGGGACACCCTAACGAGATGGGCTCAGGCAGCCAGAAGAGAGGGTAGACCGGCGTGCCTTGGGCCTATCGACAAGTGACGGGCCCTTAGTCCTGGAACAGTGCCGTGGACAGGTAGCGCTCACCGGTGTCGGCAAGCAGGGCCACGATGGTCTTGCCCTTGTTCTCGGGGCGCTTGGCCAGTTGCAGTGCGGCCCACACGGCGGCACCGGACGAAATGCCCACGAGCACGCCCTCCTTGTGGCCCACGGCGCGGCCGGTGGCAAAGGCGTCGTCGTTCTCGACGGGGATGATCTCGTCATAGACCTGGGTGTCGAGGACGTCGGGCACAAAGCCGGCGCCGATACCCTGGATCTTGTGCGGGCCGGCCTGGCCCTTAGAGAGCACCGGGGAGGTAGCGGGCTCAACGGCGACAACCTGAATCTCGGGGTTCTGCTCCTTGAGGAACTCGCCCACGCCGGTCACGGTACCACCGGTGCCAACGCCGGCGACGAAGATGTCGACCTTGCCGTCGGTGTCGTCCCAGATCTCGGGGCCGGTCGTGGC
>CABQMC010000160.1 GCA_902465115.1 uncultured Collinsella sp. | reverse complement strand
CGACGGCGCGGTCGTCGGCGGCAAGGAGACGCTCGCAGACGGCAACGTGGCGCTTCTCATGGACGTCGCCAAGGCGTTCGACACGACCGTGAACACATGGCTCCAGAGTGCACCGTGGAACACGGGCAACACCGATGCCCTCGTGGGTGACGGCCAGGTGGCGAAGGACGGCAAGCATCCGTTCAAGATCGGCGGCGTCGAGACGGGGCTGGGCCTGTGGGAGTTCATGGGCGATACGCTCTTCGTCTCCGACGGCACGGGCTTCGGTATCGCGGTCAACCCCGACACTCGCAATGAGAAGAAGAACGCCGTGGCGGACGGGGTGACCCCGACGGAGGCGTGCATGCCGACGGCGGACGGCTACATGCTCGACATCCAGTTCGTCAACGGCCTCATCTTGGGTAAGGGGCTCGGCGGCTCGGCGACGACCGGTGTCGGCGACTACTTCTACTTCGACACATCCGGCGGTAAGGTCAAAGGCACAATCCGTCTGGTTCTGTTCCTCGGCAGCCTGGGGAACGGCTCGCTTGCCGGTCTTCGTTGCGCGTACTCGTGGAACCGGTCCGGTAGGGCCACTTGGGACTTCGTCTCCCGGCTTTCTGCTACGGGCCGTAGCCGGGGTGAATCAGGGCGTAGCCCTGAGAGGGGGCTGGCCCCCTCCTAACCCCAAACAGGGATTCACGGTGAGGGCGGCGCTGGTTTCTGGTTCAGTTCCTCGGCAACCTGAGGAACGGCTCGAATGCCGGTCTTCGTTACGCGAACTCGAGGAACAGGTCCGGTAGGGCCACTTGGAACTTCGTCTCCCGGCAATCTGTCTATAAATCTCTACTCGCACCGTGTCTACCGTGCCCGCCGCTTTCTGGCGGGACGCGGCTCAGCCTGACTCCTTTGAGTGAAATTTGTCCGCAAGGCTCACGGGCTGGTAGCCGCAAGGCGAACGCTCGTATGACAGACAGAAAGAGCTTTGATCTATGAAAACCTACTGCAAGGGCCTCGAGTTCACGCGCAAGAGCGTCGTCGAGGCCCTGCACCGATGGAAGAAAAGCGACTCCGGCAAGGAGAACGGCTGGCGCGTCGCCGACGAATACGGCACCGAGACGGCGTTCGTCGACCGCATCTGGCTAGAGCTCTCGACCGAGACGCTTACGTTCGAGCCGATTCGAACCTACCTGAAGCACGACCCGAACAACGGCAAGCTGCGCGAGATAAGCGTCGAAAGCATCAAGCGGCAGGTGTGCAATTACCTGTGCGTTGGGGCACTCGAGCCGCTCCTTGCCGCCAAGGTCGGCTTCTGGCAGGTGTCGAGCGGCGTCAAGGGCAAGGGTGCGGCGCTGGGGATGCGCAAGCTCAGGCGCGCGGTTCATCGCTTCGCCTACCACGTACACGTCGACATCCGCAACTGCTACGGATCGATGCAAACGGCGATAGTGGAGGGTCTGGTGGCGCGCTACGTCAAGAACAGCCAAGTCCTCTACCTGCTCCATTCGTTGCTGTCGACGATGAACGGCGTCCTTATCCTCGGCAGCTACCTGTCGCTTCGGTTGGCGGCGTTCGTGATCTCGTTCGCGTACCACGCGGTCGAGGAGGCGGCGAAGGAGCGGCGCGGCAAGCGCGTGAGACTCGCGGGATGTCAGGTGTGGTACGCCGACGACGGCTATTTTCTCGGCAACTCAAAGCGCTCGCTCAGGAAGGCCGCGGCCATCGCCGCACGCGTTTTGGGGCGGCTAGGATTGTCGCTGAAGCCGTGGAAGGTGAGGCGCAACGGCGCCGAGCCCATCGACTTCGCGGGCTATCGCATCTGGTGCGCTCGCGGGCGCCGGGTCGACTTGCGAAAGAGGCTCTGGAAACGACTGCGACGCGCGTTCGCGCGCTACATGCGCAGGCGCACCGAGCGCTTGGCGAGGCGCGTGTGCTCTTACTGGGGCTGGCTGAAAACGGCTGTCATGGAGCACCAGATGAACGTCAAGCGGTGCATATTCAACGCGGCGAGGGCCGTGGGTTAGGAGGAAAAATATGGTTGTGAAGTCGGAGCGAACGGGCGAGAGGCCCGAGACGGTCGAGATTGCGGGGACCGATGTCTGGCTGCGCCGCGGCATCGCCGAGGGCGAGCGCGAGGAACAGGGCGGCGAGGGCGGTTCCGTCAAGGTGAAGGTGTTCACCTACGAGGAGCTGCACTTCACCGACCCGACGGGCGAGCTGACGGTCGATGGCGCAAAGGCCGACTTTGACACCGTCTGGGCGGCACACGAGGCGGACGGCATGAGCATGGAGGAGCAGATCGCATCGCTCCAGCAGCAGGTCGCCGACTCGCAAGCGGCCCTTCTCGAGCTCGGCGACATCGTTGGGGGTGAGTAACTTGGCGAAGATCTACTACCGCGCCGTGAAGAGCGGCAAGCGCACGCTCGAGAGCGTTCCCGAGCGCTGGCGCGACGAGGTGCGCCAGATGCTAGAGGCAGACGGCGAGTAGGGAAGGGCCCCGGCTTCGGTCGGGGCCCTTTTCCGTTATGCGCGGGCGAACATGCGTGCCGACGATTGGAGGCGGCGCATGGCGAAGGATAGTGCTCACGAGTTCTCAGACGCTGAGATTCGGGCGTTCGAGCGCGAGGTGGCGGGAGTGTACGGCGAGGCGAGCAAGACGGCCTACGCCGACCTCAAGCGCTATCTGGCGCAGTTCGAGGCCGATGACGAGAAGATGCGCGAGCGGCTTGAGGCCGGCGAGATCACCAAGGCGCAATACAGGTCTTGGCGAAGCGGGAAGATAGCGGCTGGCAGGCGCTATCGAATCGTCCTCAAGCAGTGCGCCGAGGCCATGACGCACGCGAACGTCGTTGCGGCCGCCGCCATCGAGGGCAGGCTGCCCGAGGTCTACGCCGAGAACTACAACTACGGCACGTGGCAGGTCGAGAGCGCCGTGGGCGTTGACACGGCCTACGCGCTGCAGGACGCGTCAACCGTGCAGAGGCTGCTCACCGACCACGACAGCTACCTGCCAAAGCCGTCCGTCAACGTCGCCAAGGACGTGGCGTGGAACCGCCGGCTCATAGCCAACCAGATCACGCAGGGCGTGCTGCTCGGCGAGTCGATACCAAAGATAGCCAAGCGCATGCAGGACGTGACGGGGTCGAACCGCGCGGCGGCGGTGCGTCTGGCGCGCACCTCGACGACTGCGGCGGAGAACGCCGGGCGCGTCGACAGCTACAAGAGGGCCAAGGGGCTCGGTATCAAGGTGCAGCAGGAATGGATGGCGACGCTCGACCTGCGTACGCGCTCGAGCCACAGGCAGCTCGACGGCGAGAAGGTCGAGGTCGGGGAGAAGTTCAGCAACGGGTGCCGCTACCCGGGCGACCCCGAGGCGCCGTATGCCGAGACCGCGAACTGCCGATGCACGCTGGTGGCGTGCTGCGACGGGCTTGACGTGCTCGACGGCGAGCGTTTCAGCCGCCTGCCCGATGGCATGACGTATGAGGAATGGAAGGCCGGCAAGCCCGCTGTCACCGGCGCCAAGCCCGCGAACCGCACCATCTCCGAGTTCATGGAGATGCCCGGAACCAAGCGCAAGCTGGATGCGGCAGGCGTGTCCAAGACCGAGGCGCGAAAGCGGCTCTCGCACCAGCTCGAGGACTACGGCATACCGTCGAGCGGGTTTAGGAAAATGTCGGCGGGCGACCAGCAAAAGGTGCTGGACTCGGCGCTCGGCACGGTCTACGAGGGCGGCGGGAAATCGAGAGCTAAGCCGGTAGAGCACTCAATGGAGTTCGCGGTGGATATGGGGAAGATCGCGAGCAGGGACTACAGGGCAAAGGTGTCTAAAGCCGTCGGCAAAGATGCCGCGGACGGCGTACATGCGAGCATAAGACGCATCCTCAGCCACCGAGGGGGCACGAACGGCGAGGACCTTTACGCCATCGACTTGTCAACGGGCAAGACAATCACGAGCTGCGTTAACTCGACCATCGGCAGCACCGTGGTCCCTCCGGCGAAGTTCGGCAAGAAGGTCGAGGCGGCAATCGGAGACGGTCGGCGCGTAGTGCTGCTCCACAACCACCCGGCCTCTGGCATCCCTAGCGCGGCTGACCTTTTGGCGGTCGGCGGCAAGGGCTGCGAGATGGGGATAATCGCAGCTCACGATGGAAGTATCTACACGTTCGAGAAGGTTTCCGAGCCGGATGCGTCCTATAATGTCGATGAGGTGAAGTACCTTAGAATCCAAAGGCTTTACGGCGGCAACGAGGACAGGCTGTTTCGGGCGATTGAGGAGAGGTTCGGTTTCAAGATTGAGCATCATGAAT
>CABQMC010000159.1 GCA_902465115.1 uncultured Collinsella sp. | reverse complement strand
GTTTATATTGCGCGAAAACAAACAATCCGTATCGAGAATAACGGCGGCATTACCAAACGCAAGAGGTTCGACGAGCAAGGCAGCAACCCCCATCTCGGCGTTAACGGAAAGGAAAGAACCGATGGAGTCCATCAACGGGACGAGAAGAAACTGAAGGCCAACAAGCAAAGCAATCAAGAGTACAACGGGGCTGTAAAGTGCGAGCTCAGGATACCCGTGGAGAGCAGAGCCATCGGCCACATGTTTCCCCTTTAATCCCGCACGTATGTTTGCGAATTCACCGCCAAGCGCCCAAGAACAGCAAGCGACAAGCAAGGGGGCTAGTAACAACAAAATGAACGCGAGCGCCGAAACCACAACATGAAATTGATGAAAGACATTAAGAGATATCGTGTACATCACAAGAAGTGCAATGTCTACGAGCATAAGTCCAAAAAGCCTTTTGGAAATACCCTGTCTCACAGGGCGAGAGATGAGGCCCACACAGAAGCCCGAAAGCAGATGCAGACCGATAAGAACGGTGCCAGAAAGGCCCGTATAAATACTTGGCGCTACACAATACAGACCAGCCGCCCCTATAAACAACATAATTGAATGCCAGAGGAACGAGCGCGTCACGTTTTGCAGGGTAGCTGCCTCGGTTGCCATAAAATCAAAGCTCCTAGATAGCATTTTGGTTATTTTAACATCGTTCCCGGCGTTAAAAAACTGTTACCCGAATTAATCAATATCCCCCCTCCACCAAAAGGCACCACGCTGATCCTCCACTTTTGGAAGCGATAACCTGCTAAAAAGGGACAGGTTTATTTTGGTAGGTTTTATCTGGGCAAACGCCAACCGCCACGAGGGAGCTGCTTTCCCTCGTGGCGGTCTTCTAGCAGAAAAACCAAGTGAGTAGGCTTTTTGCAGGAGGCCAAGCACGCCCTAAAACGCCACAGCTCTGACCTGCGGTTTTACCGATCATTTGTCGCGATGTGCTCGGCAAGTTCAAAAAAGTCTACTCACTTGCATCCGAGACGCACCGGATAGGCAAAAAACCGCCGCGAAAGGGCCCCTGGTCCCTTCGCGGCGGTCATACGCCTCTGATTTTGCGACGGTTTTACCAGCTTGCTACTCGCTGTAACGGGTGGCGATGGCAGCTTGCACCATGCCAGTGCTCATAAGGTAGGTCACCAGGAAGTAGCCACCGTATGCTGCCAGGAAGATTGCGCAGGTGAGGCCCACGGTGCCGCCGATGCTCATATTTCCGAATATGCTCACCATCTCGATGATCACCTTAAGTGCCACAAAGGAGTGCGCCAGGCCCACCGCCAACGGGAACAGGAAGAATACCGCTTGCTGCGCCATCACCGAATGGCGAATCTGGCGGTCGTCGCAGCCGATCTGTGCCAGCACACGATAGCTGCGGCTGCCATCGGCCACGTTGGAGAGTTGCTGGATCGACAGAATCGCCGCGCATGCAACGACCAATACAAAGCCGATGTAGATGGCCAGGTAGCTAATAAGACCGTTCATTTGCGCTGCCTGCGTGTACATCTCGGAGCGTGTGATGAAGGTTCCCCACGACCCCGGCTCCTTGCCGTCAACGAGCAGATTGTCGAGCAGAGTGTATTTAATGCTCTCGTCTGCCTCGGTCGTATCCATCCCCTGTTTGTAGTTAACGAGCAGGCTACTGGAATACGGCTGCAGATTAAGTTGGGACAACAGCTCGTCGGCAACGACGACGGTACCGGGATTACTACCCATCGCTGAGTTGGCGATGGCCGCAGTGTCCTCGTCCGACTTATCGGTTGCGGGCTTGAGCGTATGCCCGCCCAAGGTAAGGGCATGGCCGCCAGCCATATACTTGGTGTACAGGTCGACCAGCTCGCCGCCCATATCACACGTGAGCAGATACTGGTCGTGACCGATGTGCACCGGCTCCTCGCCCATCATCTGACGCAGTTTGTTGTACTGACTCGCCGGCGTCACAAACAGACCCATCGCATCGGCATTGCTACCCCCGAACGCCTTGGGAAGCTTTTCGCCCATGGTCTTGCACATCTCGCTTGGAGTCACCGAAGGATCCGAGCCGCCAAGCGGGTAACTCAGATACGAATCAATCTGTACATGCTCACCGGCAACATCGGCGATATCGACCTTCTTGCCGGTCTCGTCGTTGTTGTCCGCCGACTTGCCCTTGCCGTGCCATGCGGGGTACAAATCGACCGTTGCATCGGCGAGCACCATGCGATCAGCCTCAGACGGATTGACGTACTCTTTGTAGTAGTCGAGCGTATCGGGCGTGTAATAGACATACGTCTGAGACACATCAACAGGGTTATAGCGCTCCAGGTTTTCGTTCATCACGTTGGCAATCGACATACCGCACGTCACCGAGGTGATGGCCAAAAACAGGAGCATCGCAATGACGCCCATCGAAAAGCACACCGTGTTGACCTTGGCCGCAAGCTGGCGCACGGTAAACATGTTGAGGCCGCGCCAATACACGCCGCGCAGGCTCTGCAGCAGCTTGATGAGCATGCCCGAGAGTCCCCAGAACAGGGCAAAGGTGCCCACGGTAACCATAGCGGTCGTAATACCAAACTGGTTCATGGCCTCTTGCAGCTTGCTGTCCGTCGCGGTTAGCGGGAACCCATCACGTAGCAGACGGTAATAGGCCACGCCCACCAGCAACACGCCCACGGCAAAGATGGCAATCGCGATCCAGGGGTTGCGTGTCTTGATGCTCTCGTTGCGACGCTCGGCACCCATAAGCTCGATGAGCTTGGTACGACGCACGGCGCGAAGGTTCAGCAGTAGCGTGAGCACAAACATTACGAGCATGCAAGCAAGGGTCAGGTTGAACGCATGCACCGAGAAAAAGAAGTGGAAATTGGCGATCTGTGTCTTAAAGAGCGAGGCCGTAAAGAACGTCATGAGCTGGGAGAGTCCCACACCCAGCACAATGCCGGCGACAAAGGCGCCGACCGAGACAATCACCGTCTCGAGCGCCATGATCGTGGCGACGCGCCCGCGCCCCATGCCGAGCACCTGGTACAGGCCAAACTCCTTCTTGCGGCGTTTCATGATGAAGTTATTGGCATACACCATTAAAAAGGCCATGACACCGGCCAAAAAGTACGTCAGGTTGCCGAGCATGCTGCCCATAACCTGCGCCAAGCCCTTTTCATCGATGCCGGCGATGTCGACCTGCATCGAGATGGTGTTAAAGGCATAGAAGACCGTGACGCCCAGGGTGAGCGTCAAAAGGTAGACGAGGTAGTCGCGGCCGGCGCGGCGGACGTTACCCCAAGCGAGTTTACAGAGCATCGGAGCCCTCACCGCCCATCATGGCAACGACCTCCATAATGCGGTCGAAGAACTCTCGGCGGTCGGTGTCGCCGCGGCGCAGCTCGGTGAAGATCTTGCCGTCGCGGATAAACAACACACGGCTCGTGTAGCTGGCGGCAAAGCTGTCGTGCGTGACCATGAGCACGGTGGCGCGCAGGCGGCGATTGAGGGCCTCCAGGCTCTCGAGCAGCAGGCGAGCGCTCTTGGAATCGAGGGCGCCGGTGGGCTCGTCGGCCATAATCATGGTGGGGTCGGTGACGAGCGCGCGAGCCGCGGCGACGCGCTGCTGCTGGCCGCCGGACATTTGGTAGGGATACTTGTCGAGCACCTGACTGATGGACAGGCGCGCTGCCACATCCTGCACGCGGGTCGAGATCTCTGCCGAGTTTGTGCGGGCGATGGTGAGCGGCAGGGCGATATTCTCGCGTGCCGTGAGCGTATCGAGCAGGTTGGAGTCCTGGAAGATAAAGCCGAGTTCCTCGCGGCGGAACTGCGAAAGCTTAGCCTGCTTCATGCGCGTAACGTCCTGCCCGTTGATGCGAATGGTGCCGCTCGTGGCGCTATCGATGGTCGACACGCAGTTGAGCAACGTCGACTTGCCCGAGCCCGAAGCGCCCATGATGCCGACGAATTCGCCGCGGTTGACAGTAAAGCTGACGTCGTTGAGCGCGCGGGTCACGTTGCCCAGCGCTCCGTATACCTTTTCGAGATGAGCGACCTCCAGTACCGGGGTCGCCATGTGCGTGGTTTGCATACCGAGTCCTTTCTTGCAATTAGTCTACGGCATCTATAGTCGCAAGAAGACGAGTCGGCTACCATCGATATGGCTTACGCTTGCCTTACCGTTGTGTAAGGTACGCGTAGCTACCCTGCCACGTGTTGATGTTGAGAGAGGACTCCTGTTGAAGACTGTTCATGTTGCCGCTGGGATCATTCGCAAGGAAGGATCCGACGAGCTGCTTGCCGTGCAGCGCGGCTACG
>CABQMC010000158.1 GCA_902465115.1 uncultured Collinsella sp. | reverse complement strand
GGCGTTGCGACCAGGATGTCGCAGCCGTACTTAAGTGCCGCGGTCTGCGGCTTGTAGCTCACGCCGCCCACGACGGTCACGGCAACATGGCCGGTGACGTCGGCGATTTTGCTTGCGACCTCGTCGATTTGCTGGGCAAGCTCGCGCGTAGGGGTGATGACGAGCATCACGGGGCCTCGACCGTTGCCCTCGGGCTTTTTAGCACCGCGACGACGGTTGCGGCCGCCGCGCTCGCGCACGGGTTTGGGAGGAGCGATGTGCTCCAGATTGTTCATGGTCGGCAGCAAAAAGGCGGCTGTCTTGCCGGTACCGGTCTGGGCGGCGGCAAGCAGGTCACGGCCCTCGAGCACCACGGGGATGGAGCCGGCCTGAACGGGCGTGGGCGCCGTGTAGCCCAGGTTCTCGATAGCACGGAGCATCTCGTCGGAAAGCCCCAGCTCGTCAAAGGCGGGCAGGCTCTCGGTAGCGGACTCGACGGCCTGGGCAGCATTGGCCTCATCGGCGGCATCGAAGGCAGCCTGGGTCATGGCCTCGCGGGCCTCGTCCAGGATCTCGGCGTCGGTGACGTCAGATACAGAATTACGCATATGTTGTTGTTCCTTATCTGCACGCGCAATGGGCACGGCATGCGGCCGCGCGGGCGTGCTTGGTAGTGCGCTAATACATACAAAAACAGGTGCGCACAGAGAGGACGTTGCTCAGCACGCTGGCGATCGCTTTGGCAGCCCTATCACGCGCCGTCCAGACGCAGCAGCTCTAAGCGATGGAGCAGATTCGCCGCCGGTTAGTATACCCGCACTCCGTATGCCCCCACGTAAACCACAGATGACGAGGCGGACGAGGTGGGCCCGGCTGATTGTCTCAATCTGTAACAGATGCAGGGCAAAACCGGGTCCAAATGTTACAGAACAAGACAGAGGGGGATTTCCGTCCAGTCCAAACCAAATCTCTCAGGCTTCCTGCAATTTCGAACATGTGGCCTATAATGTTGCTTTGGTTACGCTATATATTGCGCAGCCATTTAATACGTCGCCCACCGGGGGCCATTAATTCCTATCGCCATATTGGCTAGGAAGCAATCAAAGGAGGTATCCGTGGCAGCAGAGACGCCTTGCTCGGTCCTCTATAACGATATTCGCTCGTTCGGCGGTCTTAAACATCTCGAGATCGCCCGAATGCTCATCAATGGAAACTCTTATCTCGGCAGTACCCTGCTCGAGAAATGCTCTTCCAACCGCTCGTATCTCACCCGTTACATCGTCCATCGCAAGCCTGACCAGTGCGCGCCCTCCATCTACAGCGACTTTGCCGTCACCACGCTCAACCTTTCCTCGGCAATCTGCAGCAAGCTCGGCGGCGGCGAGTCCGCCTATCGGGCAATCGCCGAGCACTATCGCGGTCCGGCCGCCAACGAAATGATGTCGGCTCTCGCCAGCTACAAGCTGGACAGCCGCCTATATGCAAATGCTCTCAATCGCATCGACAACTTTGACGGCAATGCCGTGCGCGAGAAAAGCACGCTTTACCTTATGCTCTTTGTGGCAACGGGGGCGCTCGCCGATCCCGTTCAGGGCGTGGCCACCGTCGAGCGCTTTTGCGACAGCAAGACGGGCGAGCACTTTGGCACCACCGAAACTACCGTCGGACGTGGCTTTATGAGCAGCCTGGATCAGCCGCACGCCGTCGCTCCCAACCTCGGTCTGCTCAGGACACATGCCGACAACTGCGTCGACATGCAAATCCATCCCCTCACACGCGATCCGCGTGGCACGGTAATTGGATCCTTGCCCAAAACCTCGCCCAGCATCACCGATGTGGGCGCCGACGCATCGCGCGAACATCTTCGCATTTGGCTTGAGGGTGAGCACTGGTACGCCCAGGGCCTTGGATCGACCAACGGCACGGTGCTCGAATCGGGCGCGGGCGACGGCGATATCGTAATCGAGCCGCCGCGCGACCAACGCGAGCCCGGCAAGATCTATCCCCCGGTGAAAATCGAAAACAGCGACAGGCTCCATCTGGGTCTCTACACAACATTTCTCGTCATTGTGGACTAGCACGGACGGCGATCGAAAGACGGTCGCCGTCCGTCTTTCGTCTTCTACCTTCTGCATCGTAAACGACAATACTCAGCGGTATACGTGAGCAGTGCGGCTATCATGGTACTTTACCGATATCCGCACTGCTCGCGTAAACGTGCGGCAACCCATGCCAGACAAAGGAACGCCATGGATACTACCGATAGCGCCTATGGCGACAAACTCATCCGTCTTGACACGTTCGACACCGCCGTGGCGGTCGACCCCAGCGCCGAGGACGACGCCAAGCGTCGGTTTATGACGCTTATTCTCCAGACGGCCCACCGCAACAACGGCAACATCGGGCACGTGCTGCGCGCGACCAACACGAGCGGCGAGGTCTTTGCCGTCAAGCTACTCAAGGACAACGCCATCCTTTCCGGCCAAGCCCCCGACCGCTCCGCCGAGCAATCGGCAGCGCACCTGGCCAACACCGCTGCGCTGTTCGAGGAGTACCGTCATCTGTGTACCGTCTCGCACCTGCGCGGATTTCCGCGCGTCTATGGCTACGGATCGTGCGAGGATGACCCACTCATCCTCATGGAGTGGGTCGAGGGCACCTCGCTCAAGCAGGCGCTGCCCCTGCTTCCGCACGATGTCTCGGGCGGGCTAACCACCCAGATGGTCGCCGCCGTCGGAAACGCCGTGCTTCGTGCGCTCTTGATGACCCAAGGCCTCGTGAATCCGGTCATCCATCGCGACCTGTCGCCTGCCAATATCATGTTCCGCACCACCAGCCGAACGCTCGAGCAGCAGATTGCCGATTGCTCCTTTGACCCCTGCCTCATCGACATGGGCTCCGCGACCATGGCTCTCGGCGACGACACGATCACCCGGCGCGCCGACATCTGGCGCTTTGCCACGCCCGCATACGCCGCGCCCGAGATGCTCACGCAGGATATCGAAGGCATCGCGGCCCTTCGCCGTTCGCCGGCAATCGATGTCTACGCGCTTTCGAGCATTTTGTACCAGCTCTACAGCGGTCGCAAACCGTTTGACTTTGAGTCGACGGACGCCGCTGCAACCGGCTCGTTCTATCTCGTAAAGACCAAGACCAAGCCGGCACCGCTCGAGCCGCGCTGCGAGGGCGATGAAGCGCTTGTCCAAATCATCATGAAGGGTCTCTCAGTCGAGCAGTGCGATCGCCCTACCGAGCAGCAGATGCTCGAGGCGCTCTCGGCATACCTCACCGATGCCGAATCCGAGGGCCGCGAGGGCGCGGGCAGTGACGCCGCAATCGACATCGACTCCGGTACGCACCTTAAGGTCGACGTCGCCGGCGAGCGCGCGCGAGAGATCCTGGAGCAGGCCCGGCACGATGCCATGACCCGCCGCCGGTTTATTATCGGTGGCGTCGTTGCAGCCGTTGCGGGGCTCAGCGTCATTGGGGCGGCGACCCATGGCTTTGGCATCCCCGACTACCTGGACGGCATCCGCGGTTCGCTTGACGACTACACCTGGGATCAGCTGCAGGAGATTTCGCTCAAGATTAAGGCCGCCGAGACCCGTAGCGAGGCACGCGAGATTGCCAAGCGCTATCACCTGCTCGATGCCGATGGGCATATCCCCCATCCGTGTACCAAACGTGTCACGCTCACCAACGGGCTGCAGGTTGGCGCGCAGCTTGTGGGCATCCGCCACGATGAGCTTCTGGACGGGACGGGCAAGGCCGGATTGACGTTTATGTTCGATGCGGGTATTGCCGAGCGCAACGCTGCGGCTGAACCGCCGAGCGCCGGCTGGGCAGATTGCGAGCTGTGGGAATGGCTCAACGGCGACGGCCTTAAGCTGCTGCCCAACGAGTTGCGCGCACTCATCAAATCTGTCAAAAAGATCTCGAATAACGCTGGCGCCGCCAACAGTGCATCGTGTCTGAGCGAGTTGCCCGCAACCCTTTGGCTGCCCGCCATGGTCGAGTTGTGCGGTACGCAACCGCCCGATTCGTTTGCCAAGGACTATCACTACCTGGCAGACATCTACAACGGCGAGGGCAAGGAGTATCAGCTCTTCCGCGAGCTCAAGGTGAGCCCGTATTCCACGAACGAGACGATGGTCCGCCAGTGGAAAGGCAAGGACACCTGCTGGTGGGAGCGCACGGTGAGCCCCGACTCATCGGAGACCGAAGGCACGCTCTACATAAACCGTGTGGGCCACGACGGCGACATCTTTACGTACGCAACGCCTGCGGACAAGCCAAACAAACGAACCTGTGTGATCCCCGGATTCTGTATCTAGGGAGCGGGCATCTTGCCGTGACGGGACCCCTCCCCGG
>CABQMC010000157.1 GCA_902465115.1 uncultured Collinsella sp. | reverse complement strand
GTCGAGGCAGTGATGCGGCAAGCCACTGCTCACCGCGTTAAGAGATTCGTTTTTGAGAGGAGGCCCCGTGAACGCCTTTGACCGCTACGCCCCGTTTATCCAAGACTTCATCTACTCCCACGATTGGGAGAGCTTGCGCTCTATCCAGGTTGCGGCGGCAGATGCCATCTTTAACACGCAGGACAATGTGCTCCTGACGGCATCCACGGCTTCCGGCAAAACCGAGGCAGCCTTTTTTCCCATCCTGACCGAGTTTTGGGAGAGGCCGCCCGCGAGCGTGGGCGCCCTCTACATCGGCCCCCTCAAAGCGCTCATCAATGATCAGTTCGTCCGCCTCAACGACCTGTGCGAAGAAGCCAATATCCCTGTCTGGCACTGGCATGGCGATGTCTCGCAGTCGCACAAGGCTAAGCTCATCAAAAAACCGAGCGGCATCTTGCAGATTACGCCCGAGTCACTCGAAGCGCTCTTAATCCATAAGCACATGGCGATCCCGCGCATGTTTTGCGACCTGCGCTATGTGGTCATCGACGAGGTCCATTCGCTCATGCGCGGCGACCGTGGCGGGCAGACGCTCTGCCTTATCGAGCGACTCTCGCGCATGGCAGGCGTGCAGCCCCGCCGCATTGGCCTTTCGGCCACCATCGGCGACCCCGAGCGCACGGGTGCCTTTCTCTCACAGGGAACGGGACGCGACTGCGTTATCCCCCGTTTTGAGGAACCGCGTCGCGTGTGGCGTATCTCCATGGAGCACTTCTACAACTCGGGTCCCCAGGCACAGCAGCGAGGATTCGAGAACATGGGTCCTCAAGAGGCCGAAGTGCTTGCATGCGAGCGCATTGAGGCAGCGGCACCCGCGGCACTGTCCGCCGGCGCCCAAGACATGCGTCACAGCGGACAGCTCACACAAGAGGAGCGCCGTCAACGTCGTGAACGGGCACGGGGCAAGGCCGCTCCCAAAGACCGTCGCACTTCCTCGGCCCCCGAGGGCGAAGTCGACATCCCCCGGGCCACCGAGCAGACGCTCCTCAACCCCACCGACACGGCGCCCGACAACGCCGACCCTGGCATGGGGTATATCTTTGAGCATACGCGCGGCCGCAAGTGCCTGGTCTTTGCCAACTCGCGCGAGGAGGCAGAGGCTGTGTGCTCCATGCTGCGCAGCTACTGCGAAAGTCGACACGAGCCCGACCGCTTTCTGATCCATCACGGCAACCTTTCGGCATCGCTGCGCGAGACGGCCGAGGAGCTCATGCGCGACGAGGAGCAGGCGCAGACAACCGTCACCACCTCTACGCTGGAGCTCGGTATCGATATCGGCCGCCTGGAGCGCGCCTTCCAGATTGACGCGCCGTTTACCGTCAGCTCCTTTTTGCAGCGCATGGGGCGCACAGGCCGTCGCGACCTTCCGCCCGAGATGTGGTTTGTCATGCGCGAGGAAGAACCCGAGCCGCGCACGATGATGCCCGAGACCATTCCGTGGAAGCTCCTGCAGGGCATCGCGCTCGTACAACTCTATCGCGAGGAAAAGTGGGTCGAGCCGCCCGAGCTCGATCGACTCCCCTACAGCCTGCTCTACCACCAGACTATGTCGACGCTTGCCAGCACCGGCGAACTCACGCCGGCCGAACTTGCCCAGCGCGTGCTCACGCTCAGTTATTTCCATCGCGTCTCGGCCGATGACTATCGCGTGCTGCTGCGCCACCTCATCAAGATCGACCATATCCAGGTCACCGAGGGCGGTGGGCTCATTGTGGGCCTCGCAGGCGAACGCATCATTAACAACTTTAAGTTCTACGCCGTGTTCCAGGAAAACGAGGAGTTCACCGTCCGCAGCGAGTCGGCCGAGCTGGGCACAATCGTCAATCCCCCACCGCCCGGTGAGCGCATCGCCATCGCAGGCCATTGCTGGATTGTCGAGGAAGTGGACTGGAAGCGCCACACTGTCTTT
The DNA here is from genome assembly GCA_902465115.1 of uncultured Collinsella sp. GTDB lineage: Bacteria > Actinomycetota > Coriobacteriia > Coriobacteriales > Coriobacteriaceae > Collinsella. The sequence continues at coordinate 2,420 of CABQMC010000157.1, read as the reverse complement.
GCCACGCAGGTCAAGGGCCGGGTGCCGGCCTACTTTGGCGACTGCCCCGGCGACATCAATACACACGTACTCGAGCGCATGCGCAAGGCGCTCAACGAGCACGCGACATATCCGTACCTCATGGGTAACGCACGGGCCCGCTTAGCGCAGGCTCGCCATACGGCCGAGATTTCGGGTGCGGGAACTAAGCCGCTCATCAACCTGGGTGGCGACACCTGGGTGCTTTTCCCCTGGTTGGGCAGCTACGCCTTTCTGGCGCTCGAACGTATGCTCAAGATTAAATGTGCCGCGGAGCTGGGCCTTCGCGGACTCGACCCATCGCGCCCGTACTTTATGCAGTTTAAGATGAAGGCCGACGAGGAGACGTTCTTTGAGGTACTCGCCGCCGAGGCCGAGAAAGACTTCGATCCCATCGAGCTCGTCTATCCTGGCGAGGTGCCTTACTTTGACCGCTACGACGAGTTTGTTCCCGAAGAGCTCGTGCGCAAGGGCTTTGCCGAAGGCGTGCTCGACATAGAGGGCATGAAGCAGCGCGTCCTCAGCTGGCGCGACCACGCCTAAGACCAGTCTTTTTGGGACGGAGAGACTTACTTGTCGTGAAGGGCGGTGCCGAGGAAGTCGGCGTCGAAGGGCACGGCTTCGGCAAAGACATAGTCGCCGTCGCTGGCGATGAGCAGGTAGTTCTCCTCGCCGCCGAACTCCGCATCGCCACAGGGGACCACCCAGACATGGGCGAATACCTCGAGTGCCGTGGCAGCGCAGTCGCGCAGGAACGTCACATCGCTCCCCTCGTTTGTGCTTACGATATTGGCAACGTAGACGCCACCGACATTTAGGCTGCCCCGCACCAAACGCAACGCCTCAACCGTCGCCAGCTCGCGTACGGGCTCGGCACCGCCAAAGCAATCGCTCACGACCACGTCGTAGCGACGATGACCAACACTCGTCACGCCCAGATAAGAGCGAGCCTCAGCGGTTATCACCCGCAGGCGATCGCCCGCCGTGCACTCCAGCTCGTCCAGATAGAACCAGCGGCGCGCCAGGCGCGTAATCTCTCCGTCATACTCGATGACGTCCATGCGCAAGCCCTCGTGCGACATCAGCGCGAACTTGGGATAGGCAAACCCGCCGCCACCCAGCATAAGCATGCGGTTGATACCGTGACCATAAGCATCACGCATCGCATCCTCGGACTCAAACACGTCGTCAAACGCACGATAGTACGCAAAGACGGGCTCCGCCCAACGCTCACCAACGTAACTTGCGCTTTGGTAGACGCTGCCTTGCACCAACACGCGAATCTCGTCGCCGCCCTCATCGTGCACGCGTTTCACACGCGCCAACCCATTGCGGGTTCGCGCAACCTGCAGACAGGCAGCACGAACAGCGACAGCGGCCGCACCAAGCGCCGCGGCTCCCAGAGCAACACCGGCAACGACGCCAGCAGAAACACTCGGCTTGTTCATCTAGAGCTCCTTTTGCAGATAGAGTCCATGATCGCAAAAACCCAAATGGCGATAGTACTCGCGCGTACCGATTGCGCTAATCACGTTGATACGCGTATAACCCGCATCCCGGGCAATCTCGCACGCACGCTCTACGAGCAAACGCCCCAATCCATGGTGCTGGGCTGCCTGGCCTTGATCTCCCACGCGCGCCGCCATGCCATACACGTGCACCTCGCGAATCATCGCCTCGTCCGGTGTCGTCGGCAACTCATCCGCATGCGCGGCAACAAAAGCACGATCGGGCAGAGACAGACGCAAAAAGCCCGCGATCTTGCCCTGCGGCGTCACCCACTGCAAAAAGCGCTCGTGCGTCACCGGCGTCTCGTACGCCACTTCCTCGTCAAGGGTCAGCTCATGCAAGTCGGCGCCCGCCGTGCTAATCTCGCGATAGCGAATCTCACGCACTGTCGCGCCTTCCCCACGAGCCGACAAGCGGTTTTCAACGAGCTGACGCAGGTTGGGCTTCTTGTTGCCCACCATGATGTCGTCGGAGCTAAAGTCGCGGATCATGCGACTGATGCGGCAGAACGCCGGCGTCACCACGATGTCGTCGGCCAACACATCGAGCAGCTCTTCCTCGGTATAGGGACGCCACTCGCCGCGCTCATAGCAGCCCACCAGACGCGAGCCCTCGATGAGCGCGCACGGGTAGACCTTGACCTCGTCGGGCATAAAGGCCCCTTCGGTCATAAAGCGCTCGTAGTCGCGCTTGTCCCCCTCGGGTGTGGCGCCCAGCAAGTTGAGCATAAAATGCGCGTGGATCTTAAAGCCAAACAGACGCGCAAGCGAAAACGCCCGCTCGATCTGAGCCACCGAAATGCGACGCTCGTTGATATCGAGCAGGTGCTGGTTGAGGCTCTGGATGCCCATCTGAATCTTGGTGCAACCCAGGCGGCGGATAAGCGTGAGCGC
>CABQMC010000156.1 GCA_902465115.1 uncultured Collinsella sp. | reverse complement strand
ATACAATACGGAGAGGCGCAGCGATGCGCTCGGCGGCCGCACGCCGGCCGAGTTCCGCGCCGCGCTGGGAAGGGCCGCGTAACGGTCCAAGAAATCGTCCGCAGTCCCACCCTACCAAAATGAACCTGTCCCTTTTTGGCAGGTTGTTAGCTGTGGCGGTACTCGGCGATGATGAAGTCGATATCGGTTTGGAGCGTGTCCAGATTTGCCAGGCGCTCTTTGTCGGCAGGGCGCGTGCGATAGTAGTACGGCGTCATCTGGAACACCGCCTCGATGTCGGCCTGCGTCTGGAGCGTAATATTCGCAGATACCCGCTGCGTTCCGACCAACTCGAGCTCGGTGGTCTTCGGCAGCTTCTCATCGTTAAGGTACGGCGTGTCGTAGAGCACCTCCTTGAGCCCAAACAGATGACGGGCGCCCGGCACCACGGTGTAGAGCGAGCCTTCGGGCGCCAGCACGCGGGCAAACTCGCGCTCGTTAAAGGGAGCAAAGAGCTCGGTCACCATATCGAAGGCGCCATCGGCCACGGGGATGTCCTTCATGTTGGCCACGAAGTAGGTCGCATCGCCGCGCTTGGCAGCCAGGCGTACCATCTCCTTGCCCAGGTCGAAACCGTAAGCATCCACGCCCGGCACCGCGCCCATGGCACTCGTGTAATAGCCCTCGCCGCAGCAAATGTCGAGCAAGGCCAGCGGCTTGTCCGACGTAGCCGCGCACCGCTGGGCTCGTTCGCGCACCAGCTCGACCATCGCATCGCGCAACGGCGCGTAGTATCCACGGTTCAGAAAGTCACGACGACTGCGTGCCTGCGACTTGGGATCGCCCATGGAGTCGCCGCTCTTGGACGAGCGCAGTAGATATAGATAGCCCTCGCGCGCACGGTCAAACCGGTGTCCGCCCGCACATGCAGCACCGCGCTCATTGTCCACCAACGGCTCATGGCAAACAGGACACAACAACATGGCAACTCCTTAGCGCGAACAACACAACGCCCACCATTGTCGCACGCCTTCCCCACCTAGTCATTGGGGACGTTCTTAAACGACTAGTCAAAAGGGACACTCTTGCGTCACATAGGGACACTCCTTTTGGTCGGTGCCAAAGAGTGTCCCCAACGACTAGTCGTTTAAGAACGTCCCCAACGACTATAAGAACGTCCCCAATGACTAGTCGATTAGGAGTATCATCGTCTGCGCAAATAAGCACGAAAGAGCATATTAGAGATTGAGAGCGTATGGCTGATACCGTATCTAAGCACATTGACATGACCACCGGATCGCTGTGGCGTAACATTCCCCTGTTCGCCTTCCCCGTGGCCGCCACGAGCATCTTGGAGCAGTTGTCGAACCTCATCGCCACGGTCATCATCGGTAACTTCTCGGGCGACCAGGGAACCCTCGCCATGGCGGCGGTCGGCTCCAATGTCCCGCTTACCAGTCTTATGCTCAACCTGTTTATTGGCATGTCGCTTGGCTCCAACGTGGTCATCGCCAACGCTATCGGCCGCAATGATCAGAACATGGTCAAACGCGCCGTCCACACCTCGATTTTGATGGCACTTGTAGGCTTTGTCGTCATCGCGCTGGGCGAGATCTTTGCCGAGCCCATGCTCGCCGCGCTCAACGTTCCCGCCGAAACCATGCCGCTCGCTTCGCTCTACCTACGCGTCTTTTTGCTCAGCATGCCCTCAATCTTGCTTTACAACTTTGAAGCCGCAATCTTCCGCTCCGTCGGCATCACCCGCATGCCGCTACAGGCGCTTGCCGTGTCCACCGTCCTCAACATTGGCCTGGACCTCATCTTTGTCCCCGTACTCCACTGGGGCGTCGCGGGCGTCGCTATCGCCACCGCCATCGCTTACACCGTCAGCGCCGCTACGCTCTTTATCCGCCTGCTCAAGACCGACTCCGTCGTCCGCGTCACCCCGCGCGACCTGGCTATCGACCCCGTCGCCCTCAAGCGCATCGTCAAGATCGGCCTGCCCGCCGGCATCCAAAGCGCCGTCTTTGCCGTCGCCAACATCATCATCCAGTCTGCCATCAACAGCCTGGGCACCGAGGTCATGGCAGCCTCGAGCGCCGCTATGAGCCTGGAGTACGTGTGCTACAACCTGCTCAACAGCTTTAGCCAGGCTTGCACCACCTTTGTGGGACAAAACCACGGTGCCCGCCAGATCGACCGCTGCACCAAAACGCTCAAGGTCTGCCTGGTCGAAGGCGGTATCGTCGCGCTCACCACAATTATCGTTATTGTCGGCCTGGGGCGTGAGATCTTGTCGCTGTTCAACAGCGATCCCAACATCGTCTCGATCGGCTATATCCGCGTGTGCTCGATCTTCCCGGCGTACGCCTTTAGCATGTTCTACGAAAACATGTCAGGCTACCTGCGCGGCTTTGGTATCTCGCTCACACCCGCCCTCATCACCATGATCTGCGTCTGCGGCATCCGCTTCTATTGGGTGTTCTGCGTGTTCCCACACTTCCGCACCTTTGCGAACATCATGATGGTCTACCCCATCAGCCTGGGCACCACGGCGTTCTTTATGGTCGTAGCGGTACTACTTTGCCACCCGGCACGCACCTATCGCGCCACCCAAGCCAAAGCGACAGCCCGCTAAACACCGCACTCAACGCCACGCCAGTCATTAATTGACAATATGCGAGCTCATATAGTCGATAAAGCGCCTCGTGGCGATAGGCATGGTGTCCCAGCTGCGCCAGGCGGCCACCACGTCGCGCGAGGGGGCATGCACGATGGGCCGCACACGAATATCGGCTCGCATGCCCTCCACAGTACGACGGTAGAGCATGCTCACGCCTAGGCCCTCCTCCACCATCGCCATGATGGTGTAGTCGTCGGTCACCTCGCTCGTCACGTGCGGCGACAGCCCATGCGCCGCGAATGCATCGAGCACCAGGCTCTGTTCGCCCTCATCCAGCAGTACAAACGGCTCGGACGCCAGGTCGGCGAGTGTCACCTTTTCCTTTGCCGTCAGCGGATGCGCGGCCGGCAACAATGCCACCAACTCGTCGTGATAGACCACGCGCTTCTCGAGCCCAGCGGTAAATCCGCGTGCCGTAAAGCAAAAATCAACCACGCCATCGTGCACCCACTGGGCGTTGCGCGTGTAATCGCCCTGCTTGAGGGTAAAACGTACGCCCGGGTGCAGCGCACCAAAGTCGCGGATCACGCGCGGTAACACGGTTCGACTCACGTTGGTAAACGTCGCGATACGAATATCGGTCGACGAAAGCCCCAGCAGCTCCTGGCGCTTGCCCTCGAGCTCGGCCTCGGCGGTCACGATCTGGCGCAGGAATGGCAGATATTGTTTACCGTCGCGCGTAAGCGAAACGCCCTGCTTACCGCGCTCAATAAGCGTGGTACCCAGCTCGCGCTCGAGCGCCTTGACGGCCTGGCTCACCGCACTTTGCGTATAGCCCAGCTCGTCCGCTGCGCCCTTAAGACTGCCGCGATCGACCACCATACAAACAATCTGATACCGCGATGCCATCGTGCCTCCACATCACTGCAGCCGTAAAACGTTTTGCCAGGGCTTTTTCTGCCTACATTAGTATTTCTTAATCATACTGAAGATACATTCGCTTTACTACATCCACATCTGGGAGCAGAATCCTTTTTGCGAAACCGTTCTGTAACAAAAGGAGTCCCATGGATCGCAAAAAAGCAATCGCGCTCTCATTTTCCGTTCCCGTCGCATGGGGCTTTTCGTATCCCCTCATGAAGATCGGCATGGACAGCATGAACGCCACGAGCATCGTCGCGCTACGTTGCATCATCGCCTTTGTGGTCTGCCTGCTGCTCTTCCACAAGCGCGCTTTCCGCATCAACCGCGACCTTATGGTCCGTGCCGCCATCATCGGCGCCATTATGGCAACCGAGCTCACCTGCATGTGCCTGGGCTCCAGCCTCACCTCTGCCTCCACTGCCGGCTTTTTGCAGAGCCTGACGGTCGTGATCGTACCGTTTGCCAACGCCGCCCTGCTGCGTCGCGCCCCCGAGCGCAAAGTGCTCGTCGGCACCGCCATCGTCACCTGCGGCATGCTGCTGCTCTCGGGCGCCGACTTTACCAGCCTGAACCCGGGCGCGATCATCATGCTGCTCTCCGCCTTTGTCTACGCCGGACACATCATTGTGGCGAAGCGCTTTGTCGAAGATGTCGACCCGCTGGCTCTGGGCGTTTGGCAGCTGGGCTTTGGCGGCCTGTTCTCGGGCATCGCCGCATTCACCTTTGGCGGCTTCACGCTTCCCGGCACGCCGGGCGAGGTCGTAGTCGTCGTCGCGCTCGCACTCATCTGCTCTGCCTACGGCTTTATCACCCAGACGCTCGTGCAGCCCCACGTGCCTGCCGAGACCACCGG
>CABQMC010000155.1 GCA_902465115.1 uncultured Collinsella sp. | reverse complement strand
GCAAAAAGATGTAGCCTGCCGACGAGAATACCGAGAGAAAGACGATCAGCGGCTGCGTGCGCGTGACGTCCCAAAAACGCTGCAGCGTGCGACGCACGGTGGAGCGTTTGAGCGGACTGGTGTTTCTCTGAGACATGGGCTTCCTTTCGCGTCTGATAGGGCGAAACGCCATTGTTGCACACTAAAGCGCACTTCAGGCAAGTGCGACGCGAAAAGCGCCCGCGCCCCGCGCTTGCGCAGGCGCCCCGCCGTCAGATGAAGCTAGTCCTCGTCTTTTTGGTCTGCGAGCAGGCTCGCAGACGTAAGCCCCAAGATCTCGTCGGCCTCCTCGGCATCTTCCAGGGCGTCGATGTCCTTGAGCTTGCGCTCCATGACGTTGGTGCGCGTGGTGATGATGCCCTCGACCGTTTTGCCCGCGGTCTCGATCTGCTGCTGGGCGCGGCGCAGCGCCTTTTGATAGCGCGGCAGCTCGGCCTTGACAGCGGAGAGCACGCGCAGTACATCGTCGGTGCGTTTTTGCAGCTTAAACGTTTGGTAACTCATCTGCAGGCTGTTGAGAATGGCCGCCATGGTGCTGGGGCCGGCAACGTTGACGTGATAGTCGCGGCCCAGGGTCTCGATAAGCCCGGGGCGGCTGACGACCTCGGCGTACAGTCCTTCAAACGGCACGAACATGATGCCAAAGTTGGTCGTTGCCGGCACACTCAGGTACTTTTCGCAGATATCCTTGGCCTCGCGCTTGACCATGGTGTCGAGCGTCTTGCGCGCAGCCGCCACGGTCTCCGCATCGCCCGACTCCTGCGCGTCGAGCAAATGCTCGTACGCGTCGCCCGGAAACTTGGAGTCAATCGGCAGCAGCACGGGATCGCCCTCGTCTACCGGCAGCTTGACGGCAAACTCAACACGCTCCGAGGCACCAGGCTTGGTGGCCACGTTTTCCAGATACTGGTCGGGCGTAAGGATGTCCGCCAGGATTGCACCCAGCTGCACCTCGCCCAAAATGCCACGCGCCTTGACATTACCCAGCACGCGCTTAAGGTCGCCCACGCCGGTGGCGATGGATTGCATGTCGCCCAGGCCCTTGTACACGGCCTCGAGCTGGTCGCTCACTTGCTTAAACGATGCAGACAGACGGTCGTTGAGCGTACGGGAAAGCTTTTCGTCCACCGTCGCGCGCATCTGATCGAGCTGCACGTTGTTGTCCTTGCGGATGGCACCCAGCTGTGCATCGACCGTCTCGCGCACCTTGTCCAGGCGGTGCTCGATGCCCTCGCGGTTGGCGCCAAGCTGTTGGGCCGTCTCGCGGCGCAGGTCATCCATACGGTCGCCAGCCTGCGAGAACTCACGCGCGATGGTCAGGTAGCGCTGCTGCTCTACGGCGGCGTCGGTCGTCTGCTGCTGCGCGATGGCGTTTGCCGTGCGACGGGTTTCTGCCAGCGCGACATTCAGGGTGTCGAGCGCGTTGTTGGCCTGCTCGAGCGCCGCGAGCGTCTCCGCGTCGTTGCCGCCACGCTCTCGCAACTCGGCACGAAGGCCTTTAAGCTGCAGGGCGCAAACCACAGCAACCCCCACCGCCACCAAGGCAATCACAACAAGCGCAATATCAATAGCAGACATAGATTCCGTCCAACAAACCCAATCGATTATCAATCAAAACCGCGATCAATCTTACCCCGCCACACGCACCGGGTGCCCGGCCCCTTCTTGGGTGCCCCTCTCCTCCGCATATTCCATAATGCGGCGCGCCGTCTCCCTGCTCACCTTTGAGTCATCGCCGGCTAAGTATGCGTACACGTTTCCCTTATTCAGATTCAAATCGCGGCAGAGACCGTAGCGCGTTATGCCCGATTCCCCTAGCGCTCCCAATGTTCTTTTTCGCATCAGGGCGTTGATCCTTCTATCCGCAACTGGCTTTTCCTTCACCGCTCTATACGCACGCCAAACGTTGGCATAACGGTTAGGGAGCTCGCTTTTGGCGCATAGAGACGCCATGCCACCCGCTTGATCGTACAAAGACAAAACACCCCGGTAATCCTCTTCCATCCACGAGCCCTCGGATAAGCCCAGAACGTATTCGGCTTTGCCCTGCGCCAAAGCGAGCAAAAACAGAGGCTCCGCCACGCGCGGCGCAACCGTCGTCGCCTGCTCAACCAGTTTTCTAAAACTCAGCGACTGCTGCCCGGACAGCTCTCGGCAATAGCCTTTCAAAAATCCCTCAAAAGTCAGATTCAACCGAGCACCTCCTTTTTGTATTGCCTGTATGCGCAGACCATCTCTTGATAACTCCGCTCCGAGGGCGACGACGCCAGAGCCTCTCCCTCGTCGAATATAAGCCGCTCGAGCAGATCCCAATCAAGTCGGTCAACGAATGCCTGACTATGAAGATCGACGATGTCGTTCGGACGATAGGCATAAAGCTTCATCACCGCCAGGTCCTCCAAAGATGGCGTAAAGTACCTGATAAAACGCGCCCCAATCTTCAAGGGAATCAAACGATCTTCGTAATTGAATGGCATCTGATTACAATATGCCACCGCCATACCATTCACCTCGGGGTATCGAGCTATGATCTCGCGGAGGCACCTGTCTGCCTCAAACACATCAATGTCATGTGTAACCGACCGATTCGTCACATCGTTTAGCATGAAAGCGCTTCCTCCCACCAATACAACGCTCGGCCTGTCGTCTCTTGGACCTATTTCCAGCTCCGCCTCTTCGTCAATGCCCAGAAGAGTCTGCTCTAAATCCTGCTTATACATAGCAAATCCTATTATTATTCATCTTAAATAATACTATTCAGTCGCACGACAGGACCTACAGGATGCAAGAATTCTGCTCGTGGCGATAATCCCTACACCCTAGAAGCCCTAATGTGACAAACGCTAACTCTCCCAGCCGGCGCGGATGGTTGTTATGACGTCGCCTAGGCGCTGGCCGAGAGCTGCCAAGTGCTGAAGCACCTCATTGGGCGAGGCGCCGTTGAGAATGCACGTGAGGGCATATGAGGCCAAAAAGATTGCCGCGAGTCCCAACGGGATCAGCACGATCATCGCCAATGTGCGCAGGCGCTGGCCCACGCGGCGGTGACGCATGCGGCGTTTGTCGAACGCAAGCTCCTGCGCATATGAATCTTGTTGTACGGAATAGTTCTCTGGCGCCGATCCACCCGCAGGCGAAACCGCGGGTGTAACGTTTTGCGCAGGGGGCTGGGCGGCTACCCCTTGCATTTGCATCTCCATGAGTCGTTGCTGCTGACGCAGCATGCGCTTAGCTTGTTGCTGCGGAGTCTCAAGAAACAGGTCCATGTTGGCCTCCAAAGTCGGAGCATTCGACGCTTACGACCAGCATCCCGCACCGCCATGACCGCGACAACGCAATCGCCGGCAATAGCCACAAAGTTTCTTTTGCTCAAAAGCTGTCGAAAAGCTCAACAACTCCCCTACCAGCACTTTCTCTGAGCTTTTTTCGCCAGCAATCTTTTGGCCTTCCACCCTTACGCCAACTGACCAAAATCTAACCAAAAGCTTGACGGAAATTGTGGAGACCGGGACCCCATACAAAAACGCAAACTTCTTATCTGCTTTTCTGTAACGAGCATGCGACGACCCAACGCCGGGGCGCAGGGCGGGGAAACCTTTGCCTCGCGCGACCCTGCGAAGCCGTGAGCGAGAGGGAAAGGTTTCCCCGCCCTGCGCCCCGTGGTCGGTGAGGACCGACTACATGCCCGCGAGACCGCGGGCAGCGGTGGCGCACAGAAACGCCAAGACGAGAATCACGAGCGAACCCGCGATGTCCGCCAGCACGCCCATTGCACGGCGTTCAAACAACCAGCTCTCAAAGTGCGGGGCGACGTTGCGCCAAACACGCCACAGCAAGATGCCCATACCGATGACACCCGGGATATTGAGCAGTAGGATCTCGGAGCACAAAAGACCGATCAGGTTGCCGGCGGCAAAGCCCGCATCGCCCTCGCAGTATTTGCGATAGACCATATACAGCATGTACGCCACAAACGGCTGCAAGCACGCAGAAATAAACGTGACCACCATCGAGGGGTCCTGCGAAAAGACCTCGGTGAGTTTATCGACACTCGTGGCGTCCTTCGAAGCCAAGAATAAACCGATAACCACAAGGGGCACCACGCCCAAAATTACCTCGACCAGAGTAAATAACTTGGCAGTCAAATCCTCACTAGCCGAATTCAAATGAGGCGCCCACTCAGGATGAGCATGCGCGCCGACCTTCTTGTCCTTCTCGGCACGATCGGCCTTTTTGCCCTCGGCAACCCGACGACCAGGATCCTTGCGAGTTCCCGCCGCAGCAACCCGAGCCCGAGACTTCTTACCCATAACCAACACCTCACAAGAGGAAACGAATAGCC
>CABQMC010000154.1 GCA_902465115.1 uncultured Collinsella sp. | reverse complement strand
GCCACCATCGACAGCAAAATCGCCGCAACGCCCGGCTGGGCCTGCGCCAAGCGGACAACCTGGCCGTTATCAAGGGCGACGGCGCGATACAGCATAATCTCGTCGAGCGTAGAGCTTGCGCGCTCCGCGGAACCCAAACCACTCTCAAAGGCCTCGATGACCTCGGGGCGATCGCCATGGTTGGGCAGTGTGGAAGGCGACGCCTCGTTGTCGTAGGCAACCGATCCATCCTTGTTAATCAGCGTGATGCGCAAGTCCTCGCGATCGAGGCTACGCAAGAACGGGATGGGCTCCTGCTGCTCGTCGAGGGCGGCAGCAATGAGCTCGGTTTCCTGCGCCAGGTTGGCACTCGTGGCATCCGCCAAGGTGTTTTGCACAAAGAACGCGCCCAGCACCGTAAACGCCACGATAACCGCCATGGCGCAGACAAAGATCGTCACAAAAACGCGGTGCGACAGCGTTTGTTTTCCCTGGGGGGCGAAGACCACGGGTTACTCCTCCGATGCGGTGGCCGCGGTGTCGTCACCTTCGGCACCATCACCGGCAGAAGGCTCGGCCAAGCGGTAGCCCACGCCGCGCACGGTCTCGATGGCGCCGGCATGCTCGCCCAGTTTTTGGCGAAGCGTCTGCACGTGCACGTCAACGGTGCGCGAACCGCCGTCGAAGTCCCAGCCCCACACGCTCTGCAGCAACGACTCGCGGGTAAAAACCACGCCGGGCTTGCGCATGAGGTACTCGAGCAGGTCGAACTCGCGCAGGGTGAGCTTAAGCGGCTCGCCGGCAACGGTCACCTCGCGATGGCTGGGCGAGAGCACGATGTCGCCCACGCTGAGCACATCGCTCGCCTGCTTGACCATGCCGCCGCGACGCAGCAGTGCGCGGCAGCGGCTCGCAAGCTCCATGAGCGAAAACGGCTTAGTCAGGTAATCGTCGGCACCGCCATCGAGCGCCATCACCTTGTCGAGCTCGGTATCCTTGGCGGTAAGCATCATGATGGGCACCGTCGCCGTCAGGCGATCGGCACGCAGTCGACGCATAATCGCCAAGCCATCGGTATCGGGCAGCATGATGTCGAGCAGGACGGCATCGGGTGCCCGTCGCGCCACGGCAGCCTTAAACTCACCGTCGCACGAAAAGCCTTCGGCCTCAATCCCCTGCTTGCGCAGTGCATAGACCGTCAAATCCCTGATGTTGTCATCGTCCTCGACGTAATAGATCATGTTGAACCCCTTTGCGGCCGGCATGACCGCATCTTAACCCTAAAGGTGCCTGTACTAGATGGTATCAGCCAAAACGTCCCGTCAAATAATCCGCCGTGCGCGGATCGGTCGGATTCTTGAAGAGTTGCGCGGTGGGCGCGTGCTCCACCAGCTCACCCAGCAAAAAGAATGCGACCGAATCGGAGATACGCGCCGCCTGCTGCATATTGTGCGTAACGACCACGAGCGTGCAGGTCTCTTTGAGCTCGCAGGCCAGCTGCTCCACCACCAGCGTCGACACAGGGTCGAGTGCCGAGGTCGGCTCGTCCATCAGCAGAATGTCGGGCTGCACGGCAAGTGCGCGGGCGATGCACAGACGCTGCTGCTGTCCACCCGAAAGACCCAGACCCGACTCTTTGAGCTTGTCCTTGACCTCATCCCATAGCGCAGCGCGACGAAGGGAGTCCTCGACCAGCTCATCCAGCGCAGCGCGATCGCGCACACCCATACCGCGCGGACCATACGCGACGTTGTCGTAGATGCTCATGGGAAACGGGTTGGGGCGCTGGAACACCATGCCCACGCGCTGGCGAAGGCGGCAGATGTCGTAGTCGCCCAGGATATCTTGACCATCGAGCGCAATCTTGCCCTCGATGCGGCAATCCTTGATGCCGTCGTTCATGCGGTTAAAGCAGCGCAGCAACGTGGACTTTCCGCAGCCCGAAGGCCCGATGAACGAGGTGATCTGCTTGTCGCGAATCTTGATATTCACGTCATTGAGCGCATGATGGTCGCCATAGAACAGGTCGAGGCCCTCGACGTCGATGCGCGTCGGCGAGGCGGCAAGATCCTCTGCCGTGGGGCGAGTCGCATCCCCAACCTCGCGCTCGCGCGCGGCCTCGACCTGCGCTTTCATGAGTTCTTCAAGCTCCGTGGGCTCCACAGCCGCAGCAGCCGTCATACCGCATACCTCCACATCGATATCAATTCAGCAGTATCGATAGTAGAAATCGCGGCTCATATGTACGTGAGCGCATTGTCAAGTGTTTGTAAGGGCACGCTGGCTATGCGGCGGGCAGCTCGATGGTGAATATCGTGTGTTCGGGCGTCGATTCACATGCAACGGTACCGCCGTGTGCCGCGATGATCTCCTTGGCGATGGCAAGGCCCAGGCCGGCGCCACCGCGATTGGTCGCACGTGCCGCGTCCAGGCGATAGAACTTCTCAAAGATCACCTTGAGCTTAGCCGCCGGAATCGGATCACCCTGATTGATAAAGCGAATTCGCACGCCACCGTCATCTTGACGCCCAGCCTCAATCGTGATGGTCGATCCTTCGTAGCTATAGGCGATGGCGTTTTTCATGATGTTGTTGAACACGCGAGCCATCTTGTCGCCATCCACGAGCACCGTCAGGTCCTCGCGAATATCAACTTGGGCTTCCTTATGCTGCTCGTTGAGGATGGGATAGAACTCGTCAGCCACCTGAGCCAGCAGCAACCCCAGATCAACATAGCCGCGCGTGAGCACGATATCGTGGAAGTCAAAGCGCGTGATATCGAAGAACTCTTCGATGAGCGCATCGAGCCGGTGCGCCTTGTCGAGCGCCACGCCCGTAAAGTACGCACGTTGCTCAACCGGCAGCTCAGGAGCCTCTTGCAGCAGCGAAAGATAGCCCACTACGCTCGCAAGCGGGGTGCGTAGGTCATGTGCCAAGTACGTAACCAGATCGTCCTTGCGATGCGACTCGTCACGCAGAGCTTGCTGCACCTTGCGATCACGGTCACGCACGCGGTTAAGGGCGCCCTCGACCTCCAAGAAGTCGCCGTCGATGTTGTCCCAGGTGTCGGGGTGATCGATCAGGCGATCTTGAATACGAGCGGCCAGCACACAATCGGCATGCTGCTCGCCCTGTTCGTAGCCCTGGTAGTACAGGGCACGGCCGCACAAGAACAGCACGCACGCGGCAAGCGCCAGCACAAAGCCAAGCATGTTGAATACAAAGCCGGCATCGAACAGCACCGGCCCTTCAATGCCGCCGAGCGCCATGGCGCCAATCGCCAACGTCATGGCCCACGCGGCGCCGCCAATCACCACGCAGCGGCGCACGATCTCAAATCGATCGATCAGCAAAAAGCCAACAAGCAGCACCGCCAAGATTCCGACGATGTTGTCGATGCCAATCAGCAGCAGGCTCAGCAAAAAGAGCAGCACCGTTGCAAGCGCACGGTTGTCGACGACCGACCTCACGTAATCAAAGAGCCGATCGGGTACCTCGAATGCCTGCCTATCGTCTTTTGTCATATCAAGATCCTCACAAGCGAAAAGCGTTATTCGATGATGTAGCCGACGCCCCAGACGTTTTTGATAAAGCGCGGCTTTTGTGCGTCGTCGCCAATCTTTTCGCGCAAGTGGCGAATGTGCACCATCACCGTATTGTTGGAGCCGGGCATAAAGTCCTCGTTCCATACCGCGCGGAACAGGTCCTCCACGGCCACCACGCCGCCGCGATGCTCGACCAGATACAGCAAGATTGAATACTCGGTGGGTGTGAGGCGTACCGGTGCACCGTCCACCGTTACGGAACGAGCATCGCGGTTGATCTCCAGTCCGTCGAGCTGGATGGTCGGCGACTCGGCCACCTGCGAGCGGCTACCGTAGCTGGTGTAGCGGCGAAGCTGAGCGTGCACGCGCGCGATGAGCTCCAGCGGACGGAACGGCTTGACCACGTAATCGTCCGCGCCAAGCGAAAGGCCCTCGATCTTGTCTTGCTGGGCATCGCGCGCCGTCAGCATGATCACAGGATAGGTATGGCTGGAACGGATCGTACGCAGCAGCTCAAAGCCATCGATATCGGGCAGCATGACATCCAGCAGCGCCAAATCGAACTCCTGCTCCAAGATTGCCTTGGCAGCATCGGCCCCGCTATAGGCAATCTGGACGTCAAAGCCTTCTTTTGTAAGGTAGATGCCCACTAGGTCGGCAATGGCCTTTTCGTCATCAACTACCAAAATGCGCTCGTTCATGCGTGCTCCTCTCGCGCTCCATTATGCCCGAGGCGACGCACGCCACACACAACAAGCGTGGGTGATTAAGTCGACCTTAAGCACCCTTGTGCCCGTTCGGGAGCGGATGTGGGCCACGCACGCACGCGATGATCGCCGACGCCGGCAAACGATATACT
>CABQMC010000153.1 GCA_902465115.1 uncultured Collinsella sp. | reverse complement strand
CATGACGAGCGCCACGCGGCCCTCGAAGGGAGCATCCCAGCAGCTGCCCTCGGCGTGCTCGGAAGCACCACCCACCCAAAAGCCAGCGGCCTTGAGGTCATCGAGCGCACGAGCGATATTGGGAACCTGCGCGATAGGCAGGTGCATGACGGCACCGGCAGAGGTCTTGTAGCTGCCCACGGTCACGCCGGCGGCACGCTTATTGGCGATGACGACGCCCGCGGCGCCCACGACCTCGGCGGAGCGCACGATGGCGCCAAAGTTGCCGTCGTCAGTCACATGGTCGAGTACGATGACGAGCGCCGGACCGTCGCCCGCGCGGTCGAGGATATCGGCGACATCGGCATAGGGGAAGTTGCCTACCTCGAGTGCGATGCCCTGGTGAGCGCCATGGCTCGACAGCGCATCGAGCTGTGCACGCGGCACGTACTTAATGCGGATACCCGCGGCATTGAGGTCATCGACCAGGCGCGACAGGGCGGCATCGCGCTCCCCGCCCTCGGCGATAAGCGCGCACTTGACGGGAAAACCAGTGCGCAGCGCCTCGGCGGCAGCACGACGTCCCTCGATAAACTCGCCCTTGGGAACCTGGGCGCCCTCGCGATTACGATCGCGCTGCGGACGCGCAGCTTGGGTGCGCTCGCGCTGCCCCTTGGAAGCGGCAGCGCGATCATTGCGGCGAATCGGACGCGAGCCAGAAGCGGCCTGCTTGCCGCCACGAGGCGCACGCTTGCGATTGTCGGCCATAAAACGGCCTCCTTAAATAGATAACGAACAAGAATCGACCGTCCGAGCCACGGCACCTTGCCTTTCAATCGTCAGGCATGACCACCAGGTCTATGCCCTCCTCTTTCAAGGCAATCTGCCGCACCTCGAACGGTCGACAAATAACTAGAGAGTCTTAATACGAGTGCCGGCGGCAGTATCCTCAATCGTCAGGCCAAGGTCCTTGAGCTGGTCGCGGATGGCGTCGGCCAGATCCCAGTTCTTGGCGGCGCGGGCCTCGGCGCGGGCCTCGAGAATCTTGGCAGCGGCCTCGTCCACGTCGTCACCCGTATAGGCGACCAAACCGGCGGCAACGCCCAGCAGACCCAGCGGCAGCTCGACCTTGGGCTCGGGGAGCTCAACGCCAAGCGTATCGAGCAGCTCGGCCAGCGTGTCGGCGGCGGCAAGCGCGGCGGCCTTGTCGGCAGCGTCGCCCGCCTGCTCCAGGTACTGGTTGCACTCGGTCACAAAGCCAAAGACGGCACCCATAGCACCAGCGGTGTTAAAGTCGTCGTCCATGCACTCCTTAAAGGTGGCACGGGTCTCGGCGGCCTTGGCGGCAAACGCCTCAGATGCTGCCTCATCGGCATCGGCCGTCGCATGGTTCGCGGCCCAGCGCAGGTTCTCGACCGTACCGGCGATACGCGTGAGCGAGTTCTCGGCACCCTCCAGGCGCTCCCAGGAGAAGTCGAGCGGCGAGCGATAGCTCGTCTGCAGCATCAGCAGACGCAGGGCGGCAGCGGAGTGCTGCTCGAGCACCTCGGCCAGCGTAAAGAAGTTGCCGAGCGACTTGGACATCTTCTCGCCGTCTACCAGCAGCATGCCCGTGTGCATCCAGGTGTTGGAGAAGCCCTGGTGCCAGGCGCAGGTGGCCTGGGCGCACTCGTTCTCGTGATGCGGGAAGGCAAGGTCGGAGCCACCGCCGTGGATGTCGATCGGAGTGCCAAGGTAGCGATGCACCATGGCGGCGCACTCGGTGTGCCAACCGGGACGGCCCTCGCCCCAGGGGCTCGGCCAGCTGGGCTCGCCGGGCTTAGCGGCCTTCCACAGGGCAAAGTCGAGCGGGTCGTTCTTGTCCTCGTTCTCCTCGATGCGCGCGCCAACCATAAGGTCGTCGATGTTGCGGCCCGAGACCTGACCATAGTTGAGATCGCTGCGCACGGCAAAGTACACATCGCCGTTATCGGCGGCGTAGGCGTGGCCCTGCTCGATGAGCGTCTTGATCATGGCGATCATGGGGCCGATCTCCTTGGTGGCGCGGGGGCGAACATCGGGATCGAGCACGTTGGCGGCGCGCATAACGCCGATAAACTTGTCAGAGAACTCCGTCGCAACCTCGGCGGCGGTACGGCCCTGCTCGTTGGCGCGCTTGATGATCTTGTCATCGACATCGGTGAGGTTCTGGGCGAATGTGACCTCATAGCCGCTCGCGATGAGCCAGCGACGAATTACGTCAAAGCTGATGAACGTGCGAGCGTTGCCGATGTGAATGTTGTCGTAGACCGTGGGGCCGCACACGTACATGCGGACCTTGCCGGACTCGATGGGCTGGAACTCTTCCTTTTTATGGGTAGCGCTGTTGTAGATACGCATTCGTTACTCCTTAACGGTTTTCTGTAGCAGGCAGACGGCCCAGGCGCCGATTCCCTCGCCCTGGCCTTCCCAACCGAGCTTTTCGGTCGTAGTGGCGGCGACGCCCACGTTTTCGACGTCAACGCCCAGGGCATGGGCAAGGTTGGCGCGCATGGCATCGCGGTGCGGGGTGATCTTAGGCTGCTGGCAGGCAATGGTGCAATCGGCATCGACAAACTCAAAGCCCAACTCGCGCGCATAGTCCATTACGCGGGCAAGCAGCACCATCGAATCGGCACCCTCGTAGGCGGGATCGGTATCGGGGAATAGCTTGCCGATGTCTCCCCCGCGGCAGGCGCCCAGAATGGCGTCGGCCAAAGCGTGCGCGAGCACATCGGCATCCGAGTGGCCCAGCAGGCCGCGCTCGTAGGGAATGTCGACACCGCCGATGATACATCGACGCCCCTCCACCAGACGGTGGACGTCGTAGCCATGGCCAATGCGCAGGTTACTGAACATGGGGAAGGTCCTCTCCCTCGGCCATGCGGCCAAGCAGAATCGCGGTTACGGGACGCAGGTCCTCGGGCACCGTCACCTTAAGGTTATCGCGCGGACTCTGGACGCAGCGGACGCGCCCACCCATGCGCTCGACCAGCGACGAATCGTCGGTACCGATAAAGCCCTCGGCGATAGCAGCGGCGTGAGCGCGCTTCATAGCATCGACGCTAAAGATCTGCGGCGTCTGCGCGGCCCAATAGAGCTCACGCGGCGGCGTCTCGACGATATTGTCGCCATCGACGATCTTGAGCGTGTCGATCGCGGGCTGGCCGCACACGACGCCGTCGAGAGCACGGTCGCTCACGAGCACGTCGATAGCGTGGTCGATGGCCTCGGTCGTAATGAGCGGACGAGCGCCATCGTGAATGGCGACGTATTCAAAGCCCGCCGGAACCGCATGCACGCCGGCACGGGTGGAATCCTGACGGGTATCGCCGGCATCGGCAAAGCTGATGGGCGTGTCATAGTCAAACGGGTCGATGGCCAGGCGGCGCATCTCGGCACGACGCTCGGCAGGGCAAACCACGACGATGTGGCCGACCTTGTCGCTACGATCGAACGCACGGATGGACCAGCTCATGAGCGGACGGCCCGCCACGTTAACGAGCTGCTTGCCGCCGGGATTTCCAAAGCGCTGGCCGCTGCCGCCAGCAACGACCACGGCGCATACGGGCGCCATTATGCGTTCCCCTGTTTGGTGCCCTTCATGCGGTACAGCGAGTCCGCAAGAATGGCAGGGTTGTTGACGCCAAAGTCGCCCAGGCGCTCCGGATCCTCGCTAATGTCGTCCATGAGCTCCTGCAGCGAGCCATACTCGTCGACGATCTTCTCGGCCACGCCGTCGCGCACGACGGACACGCGCGAAAGCGTGCGCAGGCCCAGCGGCGTCATGACGGAGTCCTCGTCCAGGTCGTCATAGCCCAGAACTGCCGCCACGTGCTGCGGGTCGGATAGGTCCTTAGGCGTCATACGGGCAAGCTCAGCGCGGATCTTCTCGGCGTTTGCCTCGGAAGAATCGCTTGCGTAGTCGCGGATCATCAGGTCGTATTCGGTATCCATGCTGGAGCCCGCGAGCTGCTCAAGCTGCATCTGCACGAGCTTGCCCTGGTTGCCCAGCTTGACGATGCAATCCTTAAGCTCGGTCTTTGCCTGCTGCATGATCTCGAAACTCGAGAAAATGCCGGTGATGTCAGCGAGCGTAACGTAGTCGTCGAGCTCGAGGGCCGTCAGGCGCAGCAGGGAGCGATCGAGCGACTGGCGGGTTGTCTGGAGCGTGGCGACGAGCTGGTTGACCGAGCTCATGATGGTGGTGACGGGCTGGATCTCGTAGCTCTTACCGTGAACGTACACGTTAACGACGGCACGACGGGCAGAGACCGAGATTACGATGGCGTCCGTGAGCACCGACATGCGAGCGGCGGTACGGTGACGCATGCCCGTCTCGCTCGTGGCAAGCGAGGGATCGGGATTGAGGTGGAAGTTGGCGCGCAGGATCTGGGTGAGGTCGCC
>CABQMC010000152.1 GCA_902465115.1 uncultured Collinsella sp. | reverse complement strand
TGTTTGAGCACGGAGGAATTACCCCGCCGCCCCCGGGGCGCCCTCCGTCAGTAACCGGTCCTACTCGAGCTCAAACGCACCCGTGTACAGCTGGTAGTAATATCCGCGCTTGGCGATCAACTCGTCGTGGTTGCCGCGCTCGATGATGCGGCCGTGGTCCAGGCAGATGATCGCGTCGGAGTTGCGCACGGTGGACAGGCGGTGCGCGATGACAAACGTCGTGCGGCCTTCCATGAGCTTGTCCATGCCGGCTTGCACGATAGCCTCGGTGCGGGTGTCGATGGAGCTCGTGGCCTCGTCCAGGATCATCGCCGGCGGATCGGCGACGGCGGCGCGTGCGATCGAGATCAGCTGGCGCTGGCCCTGCGACAGCTGTGCGCCGTTGCCGGTGAGCATGGTGTCGTAGCCGTCGGGCAGGCGGGTGATAAAGTCGTCCGCGCCCGCGAGCTTGGCCGCCGCGATGCACTCCTCGTCGGTAGCGTCCAGGTTGCCGTAGCGGATGTTATCCATCACGGTGCCGGTGAACAGGTTCACGTCCTGTAGCACGACGCCCAGCGAGCGGCGCAGGTCGGCCTTGCGGATCTTGTTGACGTTGATGCCGTCGTAGCGGATCTTGCCGTCGGCGATGTCGTAGAAGCGGTTGATGAGGTTGGTGATGGTCGTCTTACCGGCACCGGTGGCGCCGACAAACGCGACCTTTTGGCCCGGCTTGGCAAACACGGACACGCCGTGCAACACCTCGTGGTCGGGCGTGTAGCCAAAGTCCACGTTGTCCATGACCAGGTCGCCGCGCAGCGGCACGTACTCGATCTCGCCGGTTGCGCGGTGCGGATGTTTCCACGCCCACATGCCGGTGTGGTGGTCGGCCTCCTCGAGCTGCCAGGTGTCGGGGTTCACCTGAGCGTTGACGAGCGTCACATAGCCTTCGTCGGCTTCGGGCTCCTCGTCGATAAGCTCAAAGATACGGTCGGCGCCGGCGAGGCCCATGACCACGGCGTTGATCTGCTGCGAGATCTGGCCGATCTGTCCGCAGAACTGCTTGGTCATGTTGAGGAACGGCACCACGACGGCGATGGACAGTGCCATGCCCGAGATGCTCAGGTTGGGCACGCCCAGCGCCAGGAAAATGCCGCCTGCCAGTGCGACCAGCACGTAGAGCAGGTTTCCCAGGTTCATAAGGATGGGCATGAGGATGTTGGCGTACATGTTGGCCTTCTGCGAGACCTCGAAGAGCTTTTCGTTGCGCTCGTCAAAATCGGCCTCGGCGGCAGACTCGTGGCAGAATGCCTTGACGACCTTCTGACCGTTCATGACTTCCTCGATATGGCCCTCGACAACGCCGAGCTCGGTCTGCTGCGCAATAAAGAAGCGCGCGGAGTTGGAGCCGAGCAGCTTGGTCATAAAGGTCATAAAGGCGACGCCTGCCACAATGACCAGGCACATCCAAACGCTGTAGTACAGCATGATAAAGAACACCGTGACGATGACGATGGTCGTCATGAGCAGGTTGGGCAGCGACTGGCTGATCATCTGGCGCAGCGTGTCGATGTCGTTGGTGTAGTGGCTCATGATGTCGCCGCGCTGGTGCGTGTCGAAGTAGCGGATCGGCAGGTCCTGCATGCGGTTGAACATCTTCTCGCGCAGCTTCTCGAGCGAGCCCTGCGTGACGATGGCCATGGCGCGGTTCCAGAACAGCGAGGACAGGATGCCGACGCCGTAGATGCAGGCGAGGGTGGTCACGAGCTGTGCGATTTTGGGCTGCGCGGTCGTCCAGTCGCCCGACTGCCACGATTCGCTAATAATCTGCAGGGCGCTCTGAAGGAAGGTCGCGCCGATGGAGTTGATGATGGCGCAGAGCACCACGCCGACGACGACGAGGGGCAAAAGCACGGGGTAGAAGCCAAAGAGCGTCTTGATGAGGCGCGACATGGTGCCACCCTTGCGGTTGAGCGCGCGCTCGGCGGTCGTTGCCTTACTCATGTGCCTCGCCTCCTTCCTGGGTCTGAGCTTGTGTTGCGGATGCCTCGGTGTCGGCTTCGACGGCCTCTTCGCCCTCGGCAGACATCTTGTTCTGCGAGGTAAAGGTCTCGCGGTAGATCTCGCTCGTCTTGAGCAGCTCATCGTGGTTGCCGATCTGCGCGATGCGGCCGCCCTCCATGACGATGATGCGGTCTGCATCCTGCACGGAGCTAATGCGCTGGGCGATGATGAGCTTGGTCGTGTTGGGCAGATAGCTTGCCAGCCCTGCGCGGATCTTGGCGTCGGTCTTGGTGTCGACGGCGCTGGTGGAGTCGTCCAGGATCAAGATCTTGGGGCGACGCAGCAGGGCACGCGCGATGCACAGGCGCTGCTTCTGACCGCCCGAGACATTGGAGCCGCCCTGCTCGATCCAGGTGTCATAGCCCTTGGGGAAGCCATCGACAAACTCGTCGGCGCAGGCCAGATGTGCCGCCTCGCGGACCTCTTCGTCGGTGGCGTTCGGGTCGCCCCAACGCAGGTTTTCGGCAATCGTGCCGCTAAACAGCACGTTTTTCTGCAATACCATGGCCACTTGGTGGCGCAGAGCGTCCAAGTCGTAGTCGCGCACATCCACGCCGCCCACGCGCACGGTGCCTTCGGTGGCGTCGTACAGGCGGGCGATGAGGTTTACAAGCGTGGACTTGGCCGAGCCGGTACCGCCGATGATGCCGATGGTCTCGCCGCTCTTAATGTGCAGGTCGATATCGTCGAGCGCCTGGCGCTTCGCATGCGCGGAATACTTAAAGCTCACGTGGTCAAAGTCGATGGAGCCATCGGCGACCTCGAGCACGGGCTCGGCGGGATCGGCGATCGTGGGCTCGGCGGCCAGCACCTCGGTGATGCGGTGCGCCGATTCGTCGGCCATGGTCACCATGACAAAGATCATCGACAGCTGCATCAGGCTCATGAGGATTTGGAAGCCATAGGTAAAGATCGAGGAGAGCTGGCCCACGTCGAACAGCGTGCCCTGGCTCGTGATGATGAGCTTGGAGCCCAGGTAGATGATGACGACAAACGCGCCGTTGACGCAGATGTTCATCATGGGGTTGTTAAAGGCAAGCAGCTTCTCGGCGCGGGTGAAGTCCATCTGGACGTCGCGCGCAGCGGTCGCGAACTTCTCCTTCTCAAAGTCTTCGCGCACATAGCTCTTAACTACGCGCATGCCGGTGACGTTTTCCTCGACGGACTCGTTAAGGGCGTCGTACTTGTGGAACACGCGCGAGAAGATGGGGCGCACCTTAAAGATGATAAAGAACAGTCCAAAGCCCAGCAGCGGAATGATGACCAGGTAGACCATGGCGACGCTGCCGCCCATGATAAATGCCATGGTAAAGGCGAAGATCAATACCAGCGGCGCGCGCACGGCGATGCGGATGATCATCATAAAGGCCTGCTGAACGTTGTTGATGTCGGTGGTCAGGCGCGTGACGAGCGAGGAACTCGAGAACTCATCGATGTTGGCAAAGCTGAACGTCTGGATCTTGTAGAACAGGTCATGACGCAGGTTCTTGGCGAAGCCGCAGCTCGCATGGCTGCAGGTGACGCCGGCGGCGGCACCAAAAGCAAGCGACGTCAGCGCGATGAGCACCAAAAAGCCCGCGGTGGGAAGCATCTCGGCTACGGTGGCGCCGTCTTTGATGGCGTCGATCAGGTTGGCGGTGATAAATGGAATCAGCATCTCGCAGAGTACCTCGCCAAGCACGAGCAATGGCGTGGCAACGGTGACTTTTATATAGTCGCGGATGCTGCCCATGAGGGTTTTAATCATCCAGTTCCTCCCAGGTTACACGGATTTTCTCGAGCATTTCGGCGAGCTGCTCGCGCTCATCGTGGGTGAGGGCACCAAAGGCCTGCTCTCTAAAGCGAATGCGGGCTGCCTGGTCGATGCGGGCGTTTTCCCGGCCGGTTTCGGTCAGGCGAATGGTGAGCTGCCGTCGATCCTTGGGGTTACGGCTGCGCTCGATGAGGCCGTTGAGCTCGAGCTTGGACAGGATCTCGGAAAGCGACCCCGGCTTGAGGTCAAAGTGCATGCCGAGTTCCTGCTGCGACATCTCGCCGCCGGGTTGCTTGGCCAGCAGGCAGATGATGGGCGCCTTGCCGGACACGCCTCCGCCATGAAAATGCATGTAATGGCCGCAAAAGCCCAGGCCATTGAGGATGCGCTTGGCAAGCTTGTCTTCTGAGCTAACTGCTTTGGGTACATCAGCCGGCTGTGACGGGTCGCCGCCGGGCTCGTGCGGATAGACGAGTGGTTCAACACGCATATCTAAGCCTCGCTCCTTTCTTTAGTTAGGTAGTGGAATTGTTTTGTGCCTAACTAATCTAGGAGCATGAGAAATGAATGTCAAGGTACCAAACTAGTGGTTACGCGGTTTTACCAAACCGCGTAACGGCTCGACGCTGCGCGGGCCGCATT
>CABQMC010000151.1 GCA_902465115.1 uncultured Collinsella sp. | reverse complement strand
GTCGGTTACGGCGCGGTACAGGCTTCGGCGGCGAGTTCGTCAACGCTATCGTCGGCGGCGTCGTGCCCAAGGAGTACATCCCGTCCATCGACAAGGGCATCCAGGAGGCCCTGAACACCGGTGTTATCGCCGGCTTCCCGGTCCTCGACGTCAAGGTCACCCTGTTCGACGGTTCTTACCACGAGGTCGACTCCTCCGAGGCCGCCTTCAAGATCGCCGGTTCCATGGCTATCAAGGACGCCCTCAAGAAGTCCGATCCGCAGCTGCTCGAGCCGATCATGGCTGTCGAGGTCGAGACCCCCGAGCAGTACATGGGCGACGTTATGGGCAACCTCTCCGGTCGCCGCGGCAAGATCGAGGGCATGGAGGATCGCAAGAACAGCAAGCTCATCCGTGCCAAGGTGCCGCTGGGCGAGATGTTCGGTTACGCTACCGACCTTCGCTCCCAGACCCAGGGCCGTGCATCCTACACGATGCAGTTCGACTCTTATGAGCCCGCGCCCAAGTCCATCGTGGACGAGGTCATGAGCAAGAACGCCTAAGTTCGAGCTCCCTGTTACGTAATCCGCGAGAACATCTCTCGCACTCTTTGGAGGTTTAAGTTGGCTACCCAGAAGATCCGCATTCGCCTCAAGGGCTATGATCACGAGGTCGTCGATCAGTCCGCGAAGCTCATCGTCGAGACCGCTCAGAAGACCGGCGCTCGCGTTTCCGGTCCTGTCCCCCTGCCCACCGAGCGCAACCTGTACACGGTTATCCGCTCGCCGCACGTGAACAAGGACTCCCGTGAGCAGTTCGAGATGCGCACCCACAAGCGCCTCATCGACATCCTCGACCCCACCTCGGGCACCGTTGATTCGCTCATGCGTCTCGACCTCCCCGCTGGCGTCGACATCGACATCAAGCTCTAAGCGATATCGCTCATAGCTTAAAGGGCCCCGCTGCCGTTACGGTAGCGGGGCCCTTTTGTTTTGAGTTTAGATTTTGGGATAGCGAATTCGTCTGCCGAGCCGGCGGCTGCGGCGCCCTATTCGCTCAGGGGGCGCAAGGATGCTTCTTCGAAGTGGAAGACGCACAAGCCGCTCTCGGTCTCAATGCATGCGCGGCCGCAATCGTCGACCGTTCTAAATATGCCTCGTGCCAGCTCGTCTCCAGCGGGGGAGCGGGCGATAACGTGCTTCCCGATCCAATTGAGGTGAGCGATATATTCGTCGTGGACGGGCGCGAGCGGACCGGCGTCTTCTTCCTTGGCGTTGAGGCGCTCTGCCCAGGTATCTACAGCGTCTATAACTGCGTGATAGACCTCATCGAGGAGCATGTCGACGGCGGGAACGCTCTCGTTGAGGTCCGAGAGGCCAATTGCCGCCAGGCCGCCATCGGGCACCTCTTGGGGCGTGTAGTTTACGTTGACACCAATGCCACAGACGGCGAAAGGTTTGCCTTCGTTATCGCGTGCGGCCTCGACCAGAATGCCGCCGAGCTTGCGTCCTCGCGCGACCAGGTCGTTGGGCCATTTGAGGCCAATCTCGTTTGCAAGACCCTGCTTTTCGAGTGCTTCGAGCACCGCTAGGCCGCTGACGGCGGCAAGACCAGAGTACTTTGCGGGATTAACGCATGGACGCAGGACAATCGAAAGCAATAGGTTGCCGGCGGTTGAATCCCACTTGTGGCCGCGCCGGCCGCGTCCTGCCGTTTGCGCGCGGGCGGCAAGTCCTGTGCCGTGCGGCGCACCCTGTTTTCCTGCCTCGAGCAGGTCATCGTTGGTCGATCCGGTTACGTCGACGATCGTTAATTTGGCATCCATAACGGCTGCTACCTCCTAAGTTAATAAGGCAATCGCGCAATGGTGTCGAGAGATAGACACAATGTGAAGCCTTTGTCGCATTTGGACAATTTAATGTTAACACGTCAACAACGACTGAAATGCGCTATCCTCTCTTGGTCGATGTAAACACGTCAACAACTCAAAGGAGGTTAGTGATGGGTTTCACGATTCTTGGAACAGGCTCGGCGCTTCCTAAGCGCAGTGTTTCCAATGACGAGCTATCTGAGTTCCTCGATACCTCGGATGAGTGGATTTTTACCCGCACCGGTATCAAGAGCCGCCATGTCTGCACCACCGAGTTACTTGACGACCTTGCTGTAGCGGCGAGCGAGCGGGCACTCCAGGTGTCCGGAATCGACGCGAGCCAGCTGGATCTAATCGTCTGCTCGACGACGACGGGTGACCACCTTGTTCCCGCTGAGGCGTGTGCCGTTGCTGAGCGACTAGGCGCGACGTGCCCTGCCTTCGATGTCTCGGCGGCCTGCGCCGGCTTCGTATTTGCGCTCGATGTCGCCGAGGGCTATATCGCCCGCGGCCGTGCCGAGCGCGTGCTTGTCGTTGCTGCCGAGCAGATGACGCGCGCGCTCGACTGGACCGACCGTGCCACCTGCGTGCTCTTTGGCGATGGGGCAGGCGCCGCAGTGATTGAGGCCGGGGGAGACAGCCCCCTTGCCGTTGAGCTTTCGACGGCGCCCGACGTCGAGACGTTGCGCGTTCCTGGTCTAGTCGGTACCTCGCCGTTTAAGGCCACCGCAGATAGCGAGAGCGTGCTGTCCATGAATGGCCGCCGTGTGTTCAAGTTCGGCGTCAACGCCATCTGCGACACGGTCCATAAGCTTGCGAGCGATGCAGGCATTTCGGTCGAAGATATCGATCATTTTGTATTCCATCAGGCTAACGAACGAATCCTGAGCCAGGCGGTCAAGCGCCTGGGTGTGCCGGACGAGCGCGTGGTTCGCACGTTGCGCGAGACCGGCAACATTTCGAGCGCATGCATTCCGCTTGCCCTCGACCGGCTGGCAAACGCCGGTGCACTTCACACGAGCGACACCATCGCCTTGGTTGGATTTGGCGCCGGTCTGGATATAGGTGGCTATCTGCTTCGTTGGAAGTAGTCGCACATAGGAAATAAAAACGCCCCTAGGGCACAAACAAAGGAGAACTACCATGGCAGATCAGAAGACCTTCGAGCGCGTTTGCGACGTTATCCGCGAGACCGCCGGTCTTGACGATGTCGAGATGAAGCCCGAGTCCACGCTCGAGGAGATTGGTCTCGACAGCCTGGGCACCGTCGAGATCCTCGTTGCCGTCGAGGACGAGTTTGGCATCCAGCTCGATACCGAGGAGAACCCCAAGACGGTCGGCGAGTTCGCCGATACGGTCGAGGCGGCATTGGAGAAGTAGAGATGCTCAAGACTCCTCTCTGCGATCTGCTCGGCATCGAAAAGCCCGTGTTCCAGGGCGGTATGGCCTGGATTGCCGATGCCTCGCTGGCGTCCGCAGTGTCCGAGGCGGGTGGCTTAGGCATCATCGCGGCCATGAACGCCGACGCCAACTGGCTTCGCGACCAGATTCATGAGCTGCGCGCCAAGACGGATAAGCCCTTTGGCGTCAACGTCATGCTCATGAGCCCGTTTGCCGACGAGGTCGCGCAGGTCGTGATTGACGAGCGAGTGCCGGTCGTCGTGACGGGCGCCGGCAATCCCGCCAAGTACATGAAGGCGTGGAACGAGGCGGGCATCAAGGTCATCCCGGTCGTTGCCTCGGTGGCGCTGGCGCGCCTCGTGGCACGTCGTGGAGCCACGGCGGTTGTTGCCGAGGGTACCGAATCGGGCGGCCATATTGGCGAGACCTCGACGATGGCACTGGTGCCGCAGGTCGTCGATGCGGTCGACATTCCCGTCGTGGCCGCCGGCGGTATTGCCGACGGCCGCGGCGTGGCGGCCGCCTTTATGCTGGGCGCCGAAGGCGTGCAAGTGGGTACGCGCTTTCTGGTCGCAGACGAGTGCACCGTCTCGGAGCAGTACAAAGAGATGGTCCTGAAGGCCAACGACACTTCGACGCGTGCGACCGGTCGCTCGACGGGACATCCAGTGCGCGCCCTCAAGAGCCCCTTCACCAACGCCTATGCCAAGAGCGAGGGTTCCGGCGCGAGTGCCGAGCAGCTCGGTGCTATGGGAACCGGTGCGCTGCGTAAGGCCGCCAAGGACGGCAACTACGAAGAGGGTTCGTTTTTGTGTGGACAGATTGCCGGCATGGTCAACGAGCGCCAGAGCGCACGCGAAATCGTTGACGACCTGGTCGATGGCGCCGAGCACGTCCTGAAGGGTGCGTGTGCATGGGTGGCGTAGCGTTTTTGTTTGCCGGCCAGGGTGCCCGGCACCCCGCGATGGGCGTCGACTTGATCGAGAAATCGCCGGCGGCCGCCGAGGTGTTCGCCATTGCCGATGAGGTGCGCCCGGGGACGAGCGAGCAGTGCCGGAGCGCCTCCAAGGAGGAGCTCTCGCAGACCGTGAACACGCAGCCTTGCGTGTTCGTGCACGACTTGGCTGTCGCCGTCGCCCTGCGCGAGCGCGGCGTGGTTCCTGCCGCCTGTGCGGGATTCTCGCTGGGCGAGGTC
>CABQMC010000150.1 GCA_902465115.1 uncultured Collinsella sp. | reverse complement strand
CGCTCCCCGGTTCTGAAATGGCTCCGCTGGCATATAGCAGGCTCTCCGTCAAGGTTGTCTTTCCAGCGTCTACATGGGCAAGAATCCCGATATTGATAATGTTCATGTCTATCCTCCATACAAGGCCCAAATGGGCGCAAAAATCCCCAGCGGCTAATACTTTTACCGCTGGGGATCATGACTTCGGACAAACAGAAGTATGACGGCTTACATGAGCCGCTGTCCGTCACGATATTTACTAAAAAGGCAAAAGTATTCTTAAATTGGGTACAAAAACTAAGCCCCTGCAAGGGGCAATCATTTTTGCGCCCATTATCAAATTTTATTTAATAATACCTTGCCGCATATTTGGTAGACTCCTCAAATCAAGATAATAGTAGTATATCATAGTACGCTCTAAAAAACAAGAAATTATTTTACCCGATTCCCCAAATAAATCAGGAGGGCATTCACTGGACGCAGAAGCCCTCGAAGGACCATTGGACGACGCTGCGCTGCGGCACGTCCGCCTACCATATCGCATTGCTCATAGACACGCAGCACGGCCGCATCGGCATCGAGTTCTACGCACCCGACGACAAGGAAATCGGCCGCAAGGCCATCGACAACGCCAAGTTGTTCGAAGAACGTCTCGGCCTTGCGGCCACGCCCTTCGACGCCAAGAAGGCATCGGGGCTTCGCTTCTACAAAGACGGCTGCAAGATCAAGAATAACGAGGCCGCCTGGCCGAGATTCATATCCGAGCAGCTCGAATGGGCCCTCGCCATGAAGAAGCTGATTGCCGAGCTGCAGCTTTAGACGTTATCTGCGCCCCATTCCGAAGATGCTTGCGGTGTTGGATTCTGTATTCATTGCGTTCGCCGCCGGCTCTTCCAAAGACGCGGCCTGCTGCAGCGGTTCAGATACCGAATCATCAGCCCTCTCGCCGAGCGCCAGGAAGAACCTCATCACGAGCTCGATTCTCCGCTGCAAGGACTCGCTCAGCTCGCCGTAGGAGGCTGCCAGGTGCACTTCCTTGGCCAACTCCGCCATCGAGTCCTTCAACGCCTTCTGCACGCTCACGGAGGGCCTCACCTCGACTTCGGTATTGGTGAGCTTGGCGATGATGTAGTCCTGCCTGTTCATACCGCTCCAGGCGGCCATCTCGCATATGAGCTTGTGCTCCTCGGGCGTGCAGCGGAACGCCATCGTCTTGCTGCGCTTGCGGGCGCTGTTCTCGCACGGCATTCTTCTTACCCCCTCGCTCCGTCGAGCGCGGCGGCCATCTCGTCCTGCTTCGTGGGGAACAGGTGCGCGTATCGGTAGGTGATGTCCACCGCCTCGTGGCCCATGCGCTCGGCGATGGCCAGCGCGGAGAAGCCCATCTCGATCAGCAGGCTCACGTGGCTGTGGCGTATGTCGTGTATTCGGATGCGCTTCACGCCCGACGCTTTGCACCCTCGCTCCATCTCGTGGGCCAGGAAGTGCTTGGTCACGGCGAATAGGCGCTCGTCGGGGGCGACGTCGTCGCGCATCTCGATGAAGTCCGCCATCTCGTCGCGCAGGAAGGCTGGCATGACGATCGTGCGCACCGACTTTGGCGTCTTGGGGTCGGTCACGGTGTCCACGCCGTGGAGGCTCTGGTACGACTTGTTGATGCGCAGCCGCGAGCTCTCCAGCATGAAGTCGGACGGCGTGAGCGCCAGGAGCTCGCCGCAGCGTATGCCCGTCCAGTACAGCAGCTCGAAGGCGTGGAACGACAGCGGCTTGTCCATGACCGCCTCGCTGAACCTCAGGTACTCGTCCTTGGTCCAGAACTGCATCTCGCCGCCCTTCTTCGAGCCTATCTTGTCGACCCTGCGCACCGGGTTGTCGGTGAGGCCGTAGTAGCGCTCAGCGTGGTTGAAGATGGCGTTCAGTTGGTTATTTACCGTGCGCAGGTACGTCGGCGCCCAGGGCTTCCCGTCGGCGTCCCGGTGCTCGGTGAGCTCGTTTTGCCACCTGATGACGTCGATCGGCCTCACGTCGCACATGCGCATGTCCCCGAAGAACGGCACGAGCTTGTCGTTGATGATGTACTCCTTGGTGATCCACGTGTGCTCGCGTATGCGCGGCTTCACCTCGGAGGCGTACACCTCGACGAACTCGGAGAACGTCATGTCCATGGCCCCGCCGTTAAGGCTCTTGAACTGGCTCTCCCACACTGCGGCCTCCACCTCGGAGGAGAAGCCGCGCTTCGTCTTGTGGCGCTTCGAGCCGCGGGCGTCGCGGTAGTAGCACTGCACGTAGAACGTGCCGTTGTTGTCGTCCTTGTACACGGGCATGTCAGTCCACCTCCGGGAAGTACAGGGCGTCGAAGACGTCGCTTCGAACGCGCCCGCGGATAACCACGCGCCCGCGCGCCTCCTGCTCGGCGTTTATCCTCCTGATCACCTCGTAGGCGCTGCCTTTCTTGATCCTCAGCAGCTCCGCGACCTCGTCGGCGTCCAGCATGTGCGGCCTCGGCGTCTTCGCCACCTTCTCGTCCATGGCTCCTCCAATCAACGGCGTACGGATACGTACGATTTACAGATTCAGAGTAAACGTACGCATCCGTACTGTCAATAGAATTGCGTACATTTGCGTACGCTGATAAGATGTGCTGGTACGTAATTCCAGGAGGAGGGCTCATGTCCGTAGGCGAGAACATAAGGCGGTACCGCAAGTCGCGCGGCCTGACGCAGGCGCAGCTCGCCGAGGCCGTCGGCTTGACCGAGGGGGCCGTGCGCCACTACGAGAGCGGCATCCGTGCCGTCAAGCCCGAGCTGCTCGAGTCCATCTCCGCGGCGCTCGGCGTGTCCGTCAACGCCCTCAAGGATTACGGCGTCGAGACCGCGGGCGACCTCATGTCGCTGCTCGTGCGGCTCGAGGACTCCTTCGGCATCGTGCCCGCAGCCGACGGCACCGGTCTCTCCCTGAATCCCAAGGCGTCCCACGCGCCCAAAGCCGCGATGGCGATCGAGCTGTGGGCGGAGAAGCGCGCGCAGCTCGAGAACGGCGAGATCGACGCCGCCGAGTACGAGGACTGGAAAGCCTCGCTGTAGCGGCTCCCCGCATTTCGCAACCAGCGCAACCGAATCAGGACGCCAGGTTAG
Organism: uncultured Collinsella sp.; assembly: GCA_902465115.1. GTDB lineage: Bacteria > Actinomycetota > Coriobacteriia > Coriobacteriales > Coriobacteriaceae > Collinsella. The sequence goes on along the minus strand of CABQMC010000150.1, from coordinate 1,350 downwards.
GCGGCGAGCGCCGCTCGCACCTGCGCATGCTGAGTTTTTACTCCCCGTTGCACGCGGAGGCATTTCCGGCATGTCCGGGGAGTAAACGAAGCGGTGGCTTACACGGCGGCACACGGCGGTACGCCGCGGCATTTCCCCTGATTACTCCCGCTTTCCTTGAGACGGCGAGATTCTTTACTCCCCATTAACCACCTGGGGAAACGCCGTGCGGAGACCGCAAAAACGCCCGTTGAGTTCGATTTGAGTTTCACGGGGCCCGAAACGGCCCCGTTTCGCCCTCGGGGACAAAAACCGCGCGTCCACTCACTTGGGATGAATCCTTACTCCCATTCCTCCGAATACCGCCCTGTACTTTGTTGTCTTGAAACGCGGGGAGTAAATGGCGAAATCGCAGGTGAAAGGGAGTAAAAAGGCAAAGAAAAAGCCTCCGTTCCAACATGGGAGCGGAGGCTAGATTATCGTATTTACTCACCGCCGTCGCCGGTGGCTTTGCCATGACTGTCGTACGAAACGAAACTCAGCGGCACAGCGCGGCACTCAAAAATGCAGGTCAGAACCCTATCGGCCTACTCCCACTCAATAGTCGCGGGCGGCTTGGACGTGATGTCATAGCACACGCGGTTGGCACCGGGAACCTCGGCGACAATGCGGCCGGAAATCTTGGCCAACACATCGTAAGGCAACTTGGCCCAGTCAGCGGTCATAGCATCGCTCGACTCAACAGCACGCAAAATAACGGGGCGCTGATACGTACGCTCATCACCCATAACGCCAACCGACTTAATGTCGGGCAGCACGGCGAAGTACTGCCAGCAGCTATGCTCCGAATTGCGGTCACCCGTCTCTTCGAACAAACGCTGGTTGTATGCGTCGAGCTCTTCGCGCACAATCGCGTCAGCATTCTTCAGAATCTCGAGCTTTTCCTTGTCAACGGCACCGATAATGCGAATCGCGAGACCCGGGCCCGGGAACGGCTGACGGAACACGATGTGAGCCGGCAAACCGAGCGCCAGACCAAGCGCGCGAACCTCGTCCTTAAAGAAGTGGTCGAGCGGCTCGATCAAGTCGAAATGCACGCCTTCGGGGAACGGAATCAGGTTGTGATGGAGCCACGGCGAAGAATTCTTTCCAGAACTGCGTGCCAATAATGCGACGCTTCTCTTCAGGCTCAACCACACCGGCCAAAAGCTCGGCATAACGGTCTTCGGCATGCACATGAATGAAATCGACATCGAACTGCTTGGTGAAGACCTCTTCAACCTGCTCGGGCTCGCCCTTGCGCAGCAGGCCGTGATTAATAAACACGCAGGTCATCTGCTTACCGATGGCACGCGCGCCAAGAGCGGCAAC